>NZ_KI914903.1:103002-112232 GCF_000520575.1 Arthrobacter sp. I3 | reverse complement strand
CCGTGAGGCGGCGGTGGACAGCGCCGGCGAGTTCGGGGGGCGAAATCACAGTGACGCGGGGACCGTAGGAGGCCAGCTCCTCGCCCAGGGTCTCCGCATCGCGGAAGGGCACCACGAGGCGGTCCGTCCCGGCCGGGTGCCCCGGTGTTCGGGCTTCCGGCGCTGCGGCTTCCGGCGCTGCGTCCGGAAGCGGCTGGGCGCGTTTGCGGAGGCCCAGGAGCCGCCCGTGTTCGACGTCGACCACGGCGCTCTGCACCGGCAGCTCGGCCAGACCGGCCAGCTGGGCGCGGACGTTGAACCCGGCCGGCGGCGTGAAGCTCTCCTTCTCCAGGACGGTCACGGCGGACGTCAGGCGGGACAGGCGGAAGAACCGTTTGTCCCCCCGGCCCCGGTCGTGGCCCACGAGGTACCACTGGCCGAAGCGGCTGCCCAGGCCCCAGGGCTCCACCAGGCGTTCCTGCTCCTGGCCGGTGCTGCCGGCGAGGTAGCTGAACCGGACCGGGTGCTGGGCGTGTATCGCGGCGACCAGGTCCTCGAAGGCCTGGCCGGCGGGGCGGATGCGCGGCTGGACGCCGGTGGGGAGTTCGGCGTCGACCAGGCCGCCGGCGGCCTGCAGCTTCCGGACCGCGTCGACGGCGGCGGAGCCGAGGGCGGCGTGCTCCCAGAGCTGGGCCGCGAGGATCAGGACCGTGCACTCTTCGGGGGTGAGGCTGACGTCGGGCAGCCGGTTCGATTCCTTGCCGATCCGGTAGCGGGTGGTAGCCGGGTCGTCGGAGCCCCAGCCCGTGTCCGTCACGGCCTCGACGTCGAAGCCAAACTGGCGCAGCTCGCCTTTGTCGCGTTCGAACATGCGGCCGAAGGCGACGTCACTGCTCGTGGTGTCGTGGTAGACCTTTTCGCGCAGCTCGCTGCGGCGCAGGCCGTACTTGGTGTTGAGCAGGGCGATGAGCAGGTTCAGGAGGCGTTCTGTACGTGAGGCGGACACCCCGCAAGGGTACTAAAGCCGGTCCCGGAAAATGACGAAAGCGCGGCAACAGCCGGAAGAACTTTTCCGATTGTTACCGCGCTTCGTTCCCCGGGGGGCGGGTGGGGACTAGCGGACGGCGACGAGGTCCACGACGAAGATCAGGGCCTCGTTGGGGCCGATCGCCCCGCCGGCGCCACGGGAGCCGTAGGCAAGCTCGGACGGGATCTCGAGCCGGCGGCGGCCGCCGACCTTCATGCCCAGCAGGCCCTGGTCCCAGCCCTGGATGACCTGGCCGACGCCGACCCGGAAGTCCAGCGGCGCGCCGCGGCCCCAGGAAGCGTCGAATTCTTCACCGGTGGACCAGGCGACGCCCACGTAGTGGGTGGAAACGGTGTCGCCGGCTTTGGCCTCGGCGCCGTCCCCTTCGATCAGGTCGGTGATGACCAGTTCGGTGGGGACGTCGCCTACGGGGAAGTCAATTTCCGGCTTCTCGCGGTCGAGGTTGCGCTGTCCAAATGACATGGTTACTCCTTTGAGGTGACGTGTAGTGGTTGCAGTTGTAGCGATGGGTTACTTGACGCCGAGGATATCGACGACGAAGACGAGGTCGCCCTTCGCGTCGCCCTGGCCCTGATCTCCGTAGGCGAGGTCCTTCGGGACGACCAGAAGGACACGTGAGCCGACCGTCTTGCCGGTCAGGCCCTGGGTCCAGCCCTTGATGACGCCGGTCAGCGGGAAGGTGGCCTTCTTGCCACTCTCAAAGCTGGAGTCGAAGACCTTGCCGGTGGCGAGGGCGACGCCGACGTAGTTGACGGTGATCGTGTCGGTCTCCTTGAGGGCCTGGCCCTTGCCGGTGATGAGGTCCTGGGAGACCAGCGCGGTCGGAGCCTTGACACCGGCGACCGAGATCTCCGGAACGCCCTTGTCGTTTTCCTTGACGGTCGGCAGTCCGGCCGGCGGGGTGACGGCGTCGCCCTCAGGCTTGTCCAGGACCGGCGGAGCGTCCTTGGCGGAGAGCACCTTGACGATCAGGAGCTGGGTCGGCTTGGCCTCGGCACCCTCGGCTGCGGCCTGGCCGGGAACGGCGAGGGCGAGGTGCGAGCCGATCTTGGCGCCCACGAACGCGTTGTAGATGACGGGGCTGCTGCCCTTGAGCTCGTCGTTCAGCTCCAGCGGCTCGGGATCGTTCGGGAACGTGTCTTCGAGGGTGGAACCGTCGGTGCCGTTGAAGGCCACGATCGAAATGTTGGCGATCTGGTTGGCCTTGACCCGCTCGCCACCGCCCTCGGTGACCACCTTGACGGTGGGTTCCTTGACGTCAAGCGGCTTGGTGAAGTCGACGCCGGGGGCCTTCTTGTCACCGTTCTCAGTCAATTTGACCGAGTCCAGCTTGGCGGTCTCACCCGCGGACTGGCTGGTGGGTTCCGGAGCCGGAGGCGCTTCGCTGCCGCCGCAGGCGGTCAGCAGCAGCAGTCCGGGAAGAAGAATTGCTAGTAGTCGGCGCAATTGGAAACTTTCGTCGAGGCAGGGTGGACTCAATGCCGTTCGGTTTCCCGTGGCAAAGAAAGCGGCGGCCGCAGGGCGGCCCTACCCCAGAATAACGTGCGAAGCTGGGTATCAGCCCATCGAGTCCAGCAGCGCATCCACCCGTTCGTCCACGCTCCGGAAGGGATCCTTGCACAGAATGGTCTGGTGGGCGCGGTCGTTCAGCTTCAGATGGACCCAGTCCACGGTGTAGTCGCGGCCGAGTTCCTGGGCGCGCCGGACGAAGTCGCCGCGGAGTTTGGCGCGCGTGGTCTGCGGCGGGGCATCCACCGCGTCCTTGACCGCGGTGTCGTCCACCACCCGGCGCACAGCCCCGCGGGCCTGGAGCAGGTAGAAGAGGCCGCGGCCACGGGAAATGTCGTGGTAGGTCAGGTCCAGCTGCGCAATCCTGGGAGCGTCCAGGCCCAGCCCGTGCCGTTCCCGGTAGTTGTCCATGAGCTTCTTCTTGATGGCCCAGTCCACTTCGGTATCGATCGTGCTCGTATCGCCGCTTTCGATGGCGTCCAGCGTGCGCTCCCAGAGGTCCAGGATCAGCGGCACATGGGGGTTGTGCGCGCCGTGTTCGGCCACGAACGCGGTCACCTTGCCCAGGTATTCGCGCTGGATTTCCAGAGCCGTGAGCTGCCGGCCGTTGGCGAGCCGGACCAGTGCCCGGCCGCTGAGGTCGTGGGAGATTTCCCGGATGCTGCGGATCGGGTTCTCCATCCGCATGTCGCGCATGATCACCCCGGCCTCGATCATCCGCAGGATCAGGTCCACCGTGCCGATCTTGAGCAGCGCCGTTGTTTCGGACATGTTGGAGTCGCCCACGATCACGTGCAGGCGCCGGTAGAACTCGGCGTCCGCATGCGGCTCGTCCCGGGTGTTGATGATGGGCCTGGAGCGGGTGGTGGCGGAGGAAACGCCTTCCCAGATGTGGTCGGCCCGCTGGGAGAACGCGAAGGTCGCCCCGTGCGGGGTCTTGAGGATCTTGCCGGCCCCGGCGATCAACTGGCGGGTCACAAGGAACGGGATGAGGATTTCCGCGAGCCGGGAAAATTCCCCGCGCCGCGGGATGAGGTAGTTTTCGTGGCTGCCGTAGGAGTTCCCGGCCGAGTCTGTGTTGTTCTTGAACAGGTATACGGTGCCGTTGAATCCCTCCGCCGCCAGCCGTTCCTGGGCTTCGTCCACGAGGTCGCACAGGATCAACTCCCCGGCACGATCATGGGCTATCAGCTGGGCGAGGTCGTCGCACTCGGCGGTGGCGTATTCCGGGTGCGACCCGACGTCCAGGTAAAGGCGCGAGCCGTTGGTCAGGAAGACGTTGGAGGACCGTCCCCAGCTGACCACCTTGCGGAAGAGGTAGCGGGCTACTTCCTCCGGTGCCAGCGGCCGGGACTCCGGGCTTGAATAGGAAATTCCGAATTCGGTTTCGATGCCGAATATGCGCTTGTCCATCTCACTTCTCCTCAGCCAGCAATGCCACGATGTCCGGGTCCTCGAGCCGGCGGAACGCCCGGCGGGTGCCGCGGCCGCTTTCCGATCCCCGGTCCAGTACCGCAACTTCAAGTGCGGATACAGGCAGCGTGGTGGTTTCCTTGTCCGCCACGAGCCCGGCGAGGGCCAGCCGGATGGCGCCCGCGAAGTCGAGTTCGCCCTGCCAGCCCGCCGCGACAGCCTCGGAGACCTTGTCCGCCTGGCCACCCATCACAATAAAGCCGTGCTCGTCGGCGATGGACCCGTCAAAGGTCAGCCGGTACAGATGGTCCGCCTCCTGGGCCTGGCCGACTTCGGCCACGGCCAGTTCGACCTCGAAGGGTTTCTGTTCGGCCGTAAACACCGCGCCGAGGCTTTGTGCGTACACGCTGGCGAGGCCGCGGGCCGTGACGTCCTCGCGGTCGTAGGAATAGCCCCGGACATCGGCATACCGCACCCCGGCTTGACGCAGGCTCTCAAACTCGTTGTACTTCCCGACGGCCGCGAACGCGATTTTGTCGTAGATCTCGCCGATCTTGTGCAGCGACGGGGACGCGTTCTCCGCCACGAGGGCAATCCCGTCCCGGCAACTGATGACCACTACCGAACGTCCGCGGGCGATGCCCTTCCGTGCGAAATCCGCACGGTCCTTCATCAGTTGTTCGGGAGATACATAGAACTGCTGGGTCATCTCAGGCCTCCCGCTGGGCGACGGTGCGGGATTCGATGACGCGGCCGGCCACGGCGGCAAGGTCGCGGTCCGGGACCCGGAAGGCGCCTGTCCGGTTCACGATGTACACCACCGGCCATAGCTGCCGGACGGGGTCCGGCCCGCCTGTGGCGGAGTCGTCGTCGGCGGCGTCGTACAGGGCCTCGACGGCGACCGCCACGGCGTCCTGCTCCGAGAGGCCGGGACGCCAGAGTTTCTTCAGCGCGCCGCGGGCGAACATCGAACCGGATCCCACCGCGTGGTGCTCCTGTTCCTCGTAGCGGCCGCCCGTGACGTCGTAGGAGAAGAGCCGGCCGAAACCTGCGGGCCGGTCGAATCCCGCGAACAGGGGCACGACGGCGAGGCCCTGCATGGCCATGGGCAGGTTGCCGCGGACCATGGCGCCGAGCCGGTTCGCTTTCCCGTCCAGGCTCAGGAGGGTGCCCTCGATCTTCTCGTAGTGTTCGAGTTCAACCTGGAACAGCCTGGTGATGTCCAGGGCGATGCCGGCGGTCCCGGCAATGCCCAGCACTGAATACTGGTCGGCGGGAAAGACCTTCTCGATGTGCCGGCTCGCGATCACGTTGCCCATGGTGGCGCGGCGGTCCCCGGCCATCAGCACTCCCCCGGCGTAGGTCATCGCCACGATCGTGGTCCCGTGCGGGGCCTGCAGCGGTGCTCCTGGCTGGCCGGCGTGCCCGCCGGCGGGCAACTGGTTGAAAGGCACTTGGCCGAAGGGCATCAAATCGGGCCGTTCGCGCTGCAGATGCTCGGTGAATGAGGACGTCGCGTTGGCTGCTACTCGGTTGGCTGTTGTTTCCTGCACTAACGCTCTCCCTCAACGTGGTGGATCAACGACTCTTCCGGCCCTTAGCCCCTCCCGCCGCCCTCATCCGGCGGCCGGGGGCGCTCCTACTGGCCGCCCTTTTGGACGAATGCGCGCACGAATTCCTCGGCGTTGGACTCCAGCACACCGTCGATCTCATCGAGGAGATCATCGACGCCCTGGGTGGCTGCCGACGCCTGGGCGTCCGCCGGGGCCGGCGGCGCGGCGGGGACGTCCTCGTCAACCTCGGTGTCCCGCGACTGCGGCTGCTGCTGCTCCTGGCCTGCCATTGTTTTCTCCTTCATGTCCGTCCCTTTTCTCCTAAGGGACATCCTGTAGCAATAGTGCCACGCCCGGGGCGCCTGCGGGGGGCTTTGTTTTTAGGAACCGGGGCTGAGTCCGAGCAGTTCTGCCAGGAACGTCCCGGCCTCCCTGTGCCGGGCAAACAGGCCGCCGGTGAGGGCTTCGGTCCCGCGCAGCGGCTCGCGGGTTGGGACCCGCTGGAGCCTGCCACGGCCGGGGACATCGAAGATCACCGAGTCCCAGCTGGCCCCCGCGAGGTCTGCACCGAACCTGCTGACGCAGCGCCCGCGGAAGTACGCCCGCGTGTCCGACGGCGGTTCGGTCACCGCACGGGCGATCGCGGCGTCGTCGACGATTCGGCGCATCCGGTCGCGGGCCAGCAGCCGGTAGTAGAGCCCCTTTTCGGGGCGGATGTCGGCCCACTGCAGATCCACGAGGCCCAGCCGGGCGTTGTCCCAGCCCAGGCCGTCACGCTGTCGGTAGCCCTCGAGCAGGGACAGTTTGGCGAGCCACTCGACTGAGGATGCAGCCGCCGCCCGGTCACCGCCGAGTTCGCTCAGCGTGGCGGACCACCGCTCCAGGACCTCGTGGGTGTGGCCGTCACCGTCCACGGCGTCCGCGACGCCGGTGTCCTGCGCGTGCTTGGAGGCGGCCTCGAAATAGATCCACTGGAGGTCCAGGGCGCTGATCCGCCGGCCGTCGCCCAGGCGCAGCAACCCGGTGAGCGAGGTGTCGTGGCTGACGGCCTGAAGCGCGGCGACGGGCTCATGGACTTCGATCCGCGGCGCCAGCCCGGCCTCGATCAGGCTCAGGACCATCGCGGTGGTGCCGAACTTGAGGAAGTTGGAGGCCTGGCTGAGGTTGGCGTCGCCGATGATGACGTGCAGCCTGCGGTATTTGTCCGCGGTGGCGTGGGGCTCGTCCCGGGTGTTGATGATGGGGCGGCGGATGGTGGTTTCCAGGCCCACCTCGGTTTCGAAGAAGTCAGCGCGCTGGCTGATCTGGTAGCCGGCCCGGGCGCTGTCCTGCCCGAGGCCCACCCGCCCGGCACCGCAAATGATCTGCCGGGTGACGAAAAACGGCGTGAGGCCGCGCACGATTTCGCCGAACGGCACCGAGCGGGGCATCAGGTAGTTCTCGTGCGAGCCGTAGGAGACCGATTTGTTGTCCGTGTTGTTCTTGTACAGGTTGATCGGCGGCAGTTCGGGATCCGCAGCGAGGCGCCGGACCGCGGCCAGGGCCACGAGGTCGCCGGCGGCGTCCCACGTGACGGCGGCGCGGGGGTTGGTCACCTCGGGGCTGGAATACTCCGGATGGGCGTGGTCCACATACAACCGTGCGCCGTTGCCCAGCACCATGTTCATCAGCAGCGTGCCGGACTCGTCCTCGCCGTCGGCCTCGAGTTCCTGCCGCCCGTAGGCGAGGGCGATCGCCTCGGCGTCGAGAACGGGAGGCTGGTCGGTGAGTTGTTCCGGGTCCGCGCTGCTACGCTCCAAGGTCCAGCCGCGGGCGTCGTGCAGCGGTTCCTCGTCCGTGTAGTCCCACCGGGTCTCGGCGCCGCCGGCAGCGCGCTGCCGGGTCACCTGGGCATACGCCTGAATGACCCGGGCTGACATCATCGTGGCGTTGGCTCCCGGGGCCGAGGGCGCGTGGATGCCGTATTCGGTCTCCGATCCCATGACCCGCATCGCCCCGCCGACCGGCAGCCCGCCCGCAGTGTCGGCGGGCTTGCCGGGGACAACAGCCGTCACAGGTACTGGCCTGTGCTGGGCATCGTCTCGATGGACTTCCCGGGCTCCTGGCCGGCCTTGCCCTGGACGATGGTGCGGATGTACGTGATGCGCTCGCCCTTCTTGCCGGAGATGCGTGCCCAATCGTCCGGGTTGGTGGTGTTGGGCATGTCCTCGTGTTCACGGAACTCGTCCACGACCGCCCGGAGCAGGTGGTCGATCCGCAGGCCCTTCTGGCCGATGGTCAACAGGTCCTTGATGGCGTACTTCTTGGCCCGGTCCACGACGTTCTGCACCACGGCGCCGGAATTGAAGTCCTTGAAGTAGAGCATTTCGGTGTCGCCGTTGGCGTAGGTGACCTCGAGGTACTCGTTGGACTTCTCGGTGGAGTACATCGCCTCGACGGTGCGTTGGACCATGGCGTCCACGGTCGCCTGCACGTCGCCGTTGTGCTCGCCGAGGTCGGACTCGTGGAAGGGCAGGTCCGTGGTGATGTACTTGTTGAAGATGTCGGCCGCGGCCTCGGCGTCGGGGCGCTGGATCTTCACCTTCACGTCCAGGCGGCCCGGGCGCAGGATCGCCGGATCGATCATGTCTTCCCGGTTCGAGGCGCCGATCACAATCACGTTGTCCAGCCGTTCGACGCCGTCGATCTCGCTGAGCAGCTGCGGGACGATGGTGGTTTCGACGTCGGAGGAAATGCCGGTGCCGCGGGTGCGGAACAGCGAGTCCATTTCGTCGAAGAACACCACCACCGGGCTGCCCTCGGACGCCTTTTCCCGGGCGCGCGCGAAGATCAGGCGGATGTGGCGTTCGGTCTCGCCGACGTACTTATCGAGCAGCTCGGGTCCCTTGATGTTCAGGAAGTAGCTCTTCATGTCCGTCTTGCCGGCGCGCTCGGCGGCCCGGGCGGCCAGCGAGTTGGCCACGGCCTTGGCGATCAGGGTCTTGCCGCAGCCGGGCGGGCCGTACAGCAGGATGCCCTTGGGCGCCTTGAGCCCGTGCTCCCGGTACAGGTCCGGGTGCAGGAAGGGCAGTTCGACGGCGTCGCGGATCTGTTCGATCTGCGGGCCCAGTCCGCCGATGTCCTGATAGGTGATGTCCGGGACTTCCTCGAGCACGAGGTTCTCCACCTCGGAGCGCGGGATCTTTTCCAGCGCGTACCCGGTCCGGGAATCAATCGAGAGCGCGTCGCCTACCCGGAGCCGCTGGGCGAGCAAGGCGCCGGAGAGCCGGATGACCCGCTCCTCGTCGGCGCGGCCCACCACCAGGGCACGGTCGGGCCCCAGCATTTCCTTGAGCGTAACGAGGTCCCCGGCCCGCTCGTAGCCGAGTCCGGCGACCACCATCAGGGCCTCGTTGAGCAGGACTTCCTGCCCGACGGCGAGCTGGCTGATGTTGACCAGCGGGCTGATCCCAACCCGCATCTTGCGGCCGGCGTTGAAGATATCCACGGATTCCTCCGTGGCCGCCTGGCCGCTGTTCCCGGCCGTCGGCTGCCGTTTCGGGTTGAGCTGGAGGATGGTGCCGAAGCTGTACGGCGGCTGTCCCTCCTGGTCCAGGGCGTTCTTCAGCCGCAGGATCTCGGCCTTGGCCGTTTCCAGCATGCTGACCAGTTTGGAGTTGTTCTGCGTCGCGGCGGCGAGCTGGCGGTCAATGTGGCGGAGCTTGTCCCGAAGGATGTTGACCTGCCGC
>NZ_KI914903.1:97381-102902 GCF_000520575.1 Arthrobacter sp. I3 | reverse complement strand
CCGTGCGGGCGGCAGCATCCGCTGCGTCCTCGGCCGGTGTGCGGCCCGGGTCAGTATTCGGAGTCTCCATCGTGCATCAGCCCCTTCCTGCTCTTCTGTTAAGACCATAGCCCTAAGAAGGCGGGTGCCGCTGGAGACATCCGAAATATGCTGCCTAGTTCGTTATCTCCGGGGCGTCGACGACGTTCGTTCCGGCGATTGCGTCGCGGGCGGCGCGGCGGAGCTTTTTGTCCGAGACCGCACGCTCGCCCACAGCGCCCGGGGTCCAGGCGTTGACGTCTTCTTCGTTAAAGTCGGTCTTGGAGGGGCGGCGCTTTACCGAAATTCCCGTGACGCCGTCGGCGAGGCGGCGGGTTACCAGCAGGAAGCCCGTGTGCGCGACCATGCGGTGGTCCGGGCGGACGGCCAGGCCTTCGAGATGCCAGCCGCGGACCATGGATTCCCACGCGTCGGGTTCGGTGAAGCGTCCGTCCGCGCGGATGGCTTCGGCTGTCCGCGAAAGCTGCGTCACAGTCGCGACATAATTGATCCACACGCCGCCGGGGGCCAGGACGGTGGCGACGGCGTCGAGGCATTCCCACGGCGCGAGCATGTCCAGGACCACGCGGTCCACGGAACCGGGTTCCTCGGTGCGCACCACTTCCTCCTGGAAGTCGCCAAGGGAGATTTTCCAGGCAGGGTGCGGTCCGCCGAAGATGGTCTCGACGTTGCCGCGGGCGATGTCCGCGAACTCCTGGCGGCGTTCGAAGGAATGCAGGTAGCCGTTGTCCCCCACCGCGCGCAGCAGGGAGATGGACAGGGCGCCCGAGCCGACGCCGGCTTCGACGACGCGTGCGCCCGGGAAGATGTCCGCCATGGTCACGATCTGGCCGGCGTCCTTGGGGTAGACGACGGCCGCCCCGCGGGGCATCGAGAGCACGAAGTCCGAGAGCAGCGGACGCAGGGTCTGGTACTGCTGTCCGACGTTGTTGACCACCACTGAGCCGTCGGGCTTGCCGATGATCTCGTCATGGTTCAGGAAGCCCCGGTGGGTGTGGAAGGCCCCGCCGACTTCGAGGGTGATCGTGTTCATGCGGCCGCGCTCGTCCGTGAGCTGGACGCGTTCGCCTTCACGGAAGGGTCCGCGGCGGCGCGCCGCGCCGGTGGCACCATTCGCGCCGGCGGCACTGCTGGCCCCGGCGGTGGGAGTGTCGGTTCCTGCGGCGGCGGTGGTGTTGGCAGTGTTAGTGCCTGCGGCGGTGTCGCTGCTCATGAAGATGTTCCTCGCTCCTGTAAAGCTGTGTGGCCGCGGACATGCCGGCGGGCACCGGTCCTTGCGCGTGGGGGCCGGAAATTCACGACCGCCCAGTAACTCTACCGGTTCTGCCCCTGGTTCTGGCGTTCGTTCCGGTACTTGCCCGTGATGGCCCGGACGACGGCGGACTGGCGCAGCAGCCCGGTGACGGCGCCCTCGCGGTTCACCACCGCGTACTCCTGGCCCTCAAGCTGGGCCAGGTACTGGACGAGCTCCTGGCCCTTGGACCATTCGGGGACATAGGCGCCCGCGCCAAGGGGGTAGGAGACCGCGGTCAGGGCAGTCGCTGCGGCCAGTCCGGCAGGCACGCTGGCTGCGGCGCCGGCGTCGACGATGGCCACCGGACGGCCGTCCCTGTCGCACAGCACCACGGCGGGCTTTCCGCCCGGCGCCCGGTCCAGGAGGTCCGCGACCGTCGCGGTTTCCGGAAGGCCGAGGGCGGGTTCGGCGAGGGCCGCGGCGTCGACGAGGTGCAGCCGGCCCCGCAGGCGGGCCTGCTGGATCGAGGCCGACGCACCCATCCACAGGAAGCTGCCCACCAGCGCGGTGATGAGGGTGAAGGAAATATCCGGCCGCGCGCCGCTGACCAGCGGCAGGACAATGAACCACAGGGCGAGGGCGATCACGATGATGCGGCCCGCCCAGCCTGCCGCAATTGTGCCCTTCTCCTGGCTGCCGGTGGCTTTCCACACGGCGGATTCGACCAGCCGGCCGCCGTCCAGCGGAAGGCCGGGAAGGACGTTGAAGATGCCGATCAGCAGGTTGGCCCAGACGAAGATGTTGGCCAGGATGTCGGCCACGCCGTTCAGGTCGCCGTAGGCAAGCGGGAGCCAGCCTGCGCCGGCAAGGACGAAGTTCGCGGCCGGGCCGGCCATCGCCACCAGGACGGAGCGGCCGGGTGAGGCCGTGAAGCTCTGGAACTGGGTGTGGCCGCCCCAGAGGTTGAGGACAATTTTCTCCGTGGGCCAGTGGAACAGCTTCGCGGTCAGCGCGTGCGCGAGTTCATGGGCCAGCACGGAAATCAGGAGCAGCAGCGCGTAGGCGAAGGCGACGAAGAAGGCGGTGACGCCGAGGCGCGGATTGTTGCTCTGCAGGACCGGCCCGTAGGCGATCACCGTGAAGGCCGCGATGATGAACCAGGAATACGCCAGAAATACCGGAATGCCGGCGATCCGGCCCAGCGGGATCCCTTCCCGGCGGTTAGCCGGAGTCTTTCCGCGTTGCCCCTGGCTGCCGGTGTCAGCCACGGGAGTGGCCCGCGGTCGAGAGCGTGGTCGAGACTGTGGTCGAGACCGTACTTAAGCGGCCGGTTGGGTCCGCGGCGGCGCCGAAGGTGGCGTCGGGGAAGTCGTGCCGCAGGGCCACGAGCTCCTCCAGGTCAGCGACTGTCCGGCCTTCCAGGGTGTTCCAGGTGGCGCGGCGGGGATCGTGCGGGAGGGGCAGGATGTGCGGGATGGCGACCGTGACGACGCCGGAGGCCACGGCGGCGGCGACACCCGGCACGGAATCTTCCAGGGCCACGCAGTGATGCAGGCCGAGCTCGGGATCCTGCTGCTGCAGGAGCTCGACGGCCGTGAGGTAAGCCTCCGGGTGCGGCTTGCCCTGGGTCACAGTGTCTCCCGTGACGAGGAACTCGAAGTAGGGCTCGGGCAGGCTCGCAACGATCTCCCGGGCCAGCGGGGCCTCGGACATGGTGACGAGGGCGCAACGGACGCCGGCGTTGTAGAGTTCGTCGAGCAGTTCGCGGGCCCCGGGGCGCCAAGGAATGGAACTCCGGACCTGGCTGATCACGTGGCCCGTGAGGGTGTCGATGATCTCGCGCCGTTCCAGGGCCACGCCGGCTTCCTGCAGGATTCCCGCGGAAAACATCAGGGACTGTCCCACGAGCTGCATGGCCTGTTCGTGGGACCATTGTCCGCCGTGGGCTTCGACGAGTGCGTGCTCGGCTGCGATCCAGTAGGGCTCGGTGTCGACAATGGTGCCATCCATGTCCCAGAGCGCTGCTTTAAGGAGGGGCCGGGAAGCTGAGGATCGCATGCCTTCCAGTCTACGGGGAAGCCCGCGGCCGGGCGCCCGCGCTACGCCTACGGCGAATTCCACGCGCCCGACCGTGGGATTCCGGGCGGAAATTGCGGTTCCTTGGCGCGCGATTGCCTGCGCTCGGCGGGTTCTTGGACGTAGGGTGATGGCATGAACAGCTTCGAGGCAGACCCCACCGAACCAGGCGCCGTCTCCGAGCCGGAGCGGCTGTTGCAGCCAGTCCCCGAGGGCCGGCGCATCACCGTCATGCTCGCGGCCTTCGAAGGCTGGAACGACGCCGGAGAGGCCGCCAGCGATGCCCTGCGCTACCTGAACAAGCTCTGGGGCGGCAAGAAGGTCGGGGCGATCGACGCCGACGAGTACTACGACTTCCAGTTCACCCGGCCCACGATCCGGCGGACAGCGGCCGGTGAGCGGAAGATCAAGTGGCCGTCCACGCGGATCTTCAAGGCCAGCGTCCCCGACTCGAACGTGGACGTCATCTTCGTCCAGGGCACCGAGCCGTCCTACAAGTGGCGTGCCTACACCGCGGAACTGCTGGTGCATGCCGAGGCCCTGCATGTCGACTACGTCATCCTGGTCGGTGCGCTGCTGGCTGACGTGCCGCACAGCCGGCCCATTCCGGTCAGTACCTCCACGGACGACGCCGCACTGCGTGAGCGGATGGACCTGGAGGCCTCGCAGTACGAGGGCCCGGTAGGGATTGTGGGCGTGCTCGGCGAGGTGGCCCTGCTGGCCGGGCTCCCGACCGTGTCGCTCTGGGCGGCCGTGCCGCACTATGTAGCCCAGGCCCCGTCGCCGAAGGCTCAGCTGGCCCTGCTGCACCGGGTCGAGGAGCTGCTCCAGGTCCCGCTGGACACCACGGAACTCGTGGAGGAGGCCGACGCGTGGGAACGCGGCGTGGACGAGCTCGCTACAGAGGATCCGGAAATTGCGGCGTATGTGCGCCAGTTGGAGGAGGCCAAGGACACCGCCGACCTCCCGGAGGCCAGCGGTGAATCGATAGCCCGCGAATTTGAGCGCTACCTCAAGCGCCGGGGCAAGGACAAGCCCTAGCCCGCGTCCCGCTTTCCCCGGACCAGAGTCTTATGACCCTGACGGCGGGCGCCTGTCGCGGCGAGAGTTGGACCTGGCCGCGACGCCGGCCAACACCGAGTGGAGGGCACACCATGACAGATCACAACTACATCTTGTTCGTGTCGTCGTACGCCGACGAGGGCTCGGCGGCGGAGGATTTCAAGGCGATCAAGGGCATGGACGACGCGGCCGTCGCGGCTGCCGTCGTCCTGTCGCGTGACTCCTCGGGCAAGACCGAGGTCAAGGAGCACGGCGGCGGACTGGTCGCCGGCGGCACCAAGGCCGGCGCAGTCGGCGGGCTGGTGGTCGGACTGTTCGCTCCGCCACTGCTGCTGTCCGGCGTGATCGGTGCCGGGATCGGCGCTGGTGTGGGTGCCATCAGGAAGCGGCATGAGGAAAAGTCCATCGGCGTCAACGCGGAGGAGTTTCTGCCGCCGGGCTCCTCGGCGATCGTTGCCATCGTCGATGACCTCTACCTCGACCGCGTCGACAAGGCGATCAGCAAGGCCACCAAAAAGGTCAGCAAGGCTGTCGAAAGTGGTGACTACGACGCCGTCGTCAAAGCCGTGAACGAGGGCGACGAGAAGATCATCGAGGCCGCTTCGTCCTGACCGGCCGACGCTCCCACCGTGGAGACGGCAGCTGGGTTTTGGGATCTTCTCCGGCCGGGGCCGATCGAAATCCGGTTAGAGTTCGACGCCGAGCAGGGCGTTGACGGCGTCGCTCACCAGCGCGGCGTCCGTGGCCGAGGCCTCCCCCGGGGCGGCCAGGGCGGCCTTGGCCCAGGAATCGACAGCGGCGAGTGCGCCGGGCGCGTTCAGGTCGTTGGCGAGTTCGGTCCGCAGCCAGCCAACCAGGGCCGCGGCGGAGCCTTCCGGCGCCACGGCGAGGGCCTCGCGCCACGTGCGGAGCCGGTCTTTGGCCTCGGCGAATCCGGCGGCGGTCCAGGACCAGTCCGTGCGGTAGTGGTGGGCCAGGATCGCGAGGCGGATCGCGGCAGGTTCTTCCCCGTCAGCCCGGAGCCTGGAAACCAGGACAAGATTGCCCTTGGACTTGCTCATCTTTTCCCCGTCGAGGCCCACCATGCCCGCGTGCGCGAAGTGGCGGGCC
>NZ_KI914903.1:89570-97281 GCF_000520575.1 Arthrobacter sp. I3 | reverse complement strand
CGCCCGCCAGCGAGTACGCGTGGCCGGCGCCCATTTCGTGGTGCGGGAAAATAAGGTCCGAGCCGCCGCCCTGAACGGTAAATGGCCTGGGCAGGTACTCCTGGGCGATCACGGTGCATTCGACGTGCCAGCCGGGCCGGCCCTCCCCCAGCTCGCCACCGGGCCAGCTGGGCTCGCCTTCGCGGGCAACCCGCCAGAGCAGCGGATCCAGCGCCTGGCGCTTCCCGGCCCGGCCAGGGTCGCCGCCGCGTTCGGCGAAGAGTTCCAGCATTTCGGCGTCGGAGAGTCCGGAAATGGATCCCAGGGTCCAGGCGTCGACGTCGTCCGTCGAGTGCTTCCCGGCGGCTTCGACGTCGTAGTAGACGTCGCCGTCGGGCTCGCCGCCGGTGCCGGGGACGCGGTACGCGAGTCCGTTGCGCAGCAGGCGTTCGATGGCGGGAACGATCAGGGGAACGGCCTCGACGGCACCGATGTAGTGGTCCGGGGCGAGGACATTCAGGGCCTCCATGTCGGTCTGGAACAGCTCGATTTGGCTCGCGGCGAGGTCGCGCCAGTCGACGCCGGTGGCCGTGGCGCGCTCCAGGAGGGGATCGTCGACGTCGGTCACGTTCTGGACGTAGGCGACGTGCTGGCCGCCGTCCCGCCACGCGCGGTTGAGGAGGTCGAAGGCGACATAGCTGGCCGCGTGGCCCATGTGCGTGGCGTCATAAGGGGTGATGCCGCAGACATACATGGACTGCTCACCCGTGGCCTCCAGGGTGACAATTCCGCCCTTGGCGGTATCGAAGAGGCTCAGGGCGGGCATGCTGCCGGGGAGCTGGGCAACAGGGCGGGAGGTCCAGGATTTCACAGACCAAGCCTAGTGCTAGGCGCTGATGACATTGAAACCGAGCAGCAGGAACAGCGACATTCCCAGGATGATCCGGTACCAGACGAAGAGCCGGTAGCCGCGGGTGGAGACGTATTTCAGGAACCAGCCGATGATGACGTAACCCACAATGAAAGCGATCACGGTGGCCAGGGCAGTTTCCGGGAGCCCGTACGGGCCGGTGATGCCTTCCTTGGAGACCACCTTGTACAGCTGGTACAGGCCGCTGCCGAACACGGCGGGGATGGCCAGCAGGAAGGAGTAGCGGGCCGCCGCCTCACGGGTGTAGCCCATCAGGAGCCCGGCACTGATCGTGCCGCCGGAGCGGGACACACCGGGGAACAGCGCCAGGGCCTGCGCCAGTCCGTAAAAGAGGCCATGTTTGTAGGTCAGCTGCGTCAGTTCACGGTCCTGCCGGCCGATGGTGTCGGCAACCGCGAGGACCATGCCGAAGATAATCAGCATGGTCGCGACGCCCCACAGGCTGCGGAGTACCGATTCGATCTGGTCCTGGAACAGCAGGCCCAGGACGATGATCGGGATGCTGCCCAGGATCACCAGCCAGCCCATGCGCGCATCCGGGTCCTGCCGGGAGACTTTGCCGGTCAGCGAACCGGACCAGGCACGGATGATCCGCAGGATGTCGCGCCAGAAATAGACGATCACCGCCGTCTCGGTGCCCAGCTGCGTGATGGCCGTGAAGGCGGCGCCGGGATCGGACGCTTCCGGGAGGAAGGCGCCGACAATCCGCAGATGGGCGCTCGAGGAAATCGGGAGGAACTCGGTCAGCCCCTGTACCAGGCCCAGCAGAGCCGCTTGTATCCAGTTCACGTTTATAGACCCTACGTTACGAAGCAGCCCGACCCCGTAAGCTAGCTGACATGCAGCAGCGTTATGTCGGCAACAGTGGGTTGCGCGTGTCCGCCCTATCCCTCGGCACCATGTCCTGGGCCAGGGAAACCGAGGAACAGGATGCCGCCGCCCTGGTGCGCACCTTCGTCGATGCCGGCGGAACCCTGATCGATACGGCGGCGTCCTACGCCGACGGGCAGGCCGAGGCGATGCTCGGCGGAATACTGGGCGACGTCGTGGCGCGCTCCGAAGTGGTGATCTCCACGAAGGCCGGACTGACGACGGCGGACGGTCGCCGCAGCGTCGACACATCCCGCAACGGCATGCTCTCCGGGCTGGACGCGAGCCTGGCCCGGATGGGAACCGATTACGTGGATCTCTGGTTCGCGCACGCCTGGGATCCGAATGCTCCGCTGGAGGAAACCCTGTCAGCGCTGGACCACGCGGTGCGGTCCGGCCGGGCGCGTTACGCCGGCGTCTCCAATTTCAACGGCTGGCAGACTGCAAAGGCCGCCGCAATCGCGGGCTTCCCCCTCGTGGCCAACCAGTCCGAATACTCGCTCCTGCAGCGCAACGCGGAGATTGAGCTCATTCCGGCCATCGAGGACGCGGGGCTGGGCCTGATGGCCTGGGCTCCGATGGGACGCGGCGTCCTAAGCGGCAAATACCGCGGCCACATCCCGGCTGATTCCCGGGCCGCCAACCAGCGGTTGGCGACGTACGTGGAACCCTATCTCGAGGGACCGGCGTCCAGCGTGGTGGAAGCCGTCGCCATGGCGGCGAAGGGGCTCGGCCGGACTGCCCTGGATGTGTCGCTGAGCTGGCTGTTGTCCCAACAGGGGGTGGCAACCGCCGTCGTCGGCCCCCGGACACCGGTTCAGCTCAAGGAGATCCTGGATTCGGCGCTCGCGCCGCTGCCGCCGGAGATCGCGCAGGCGCTCGAAGACGTGTCCGACCCCGGCTGAGGCCGCGGAGATCCGCAGGTCCCCCTAGTTCTCGGAATTCTCGAGGATCTCGAGATCCTCTTCGTCGTCGACATCGTCTTCCTCGCCGTCTTCGTCGCCGTCGATCACTTCGAGCGGCGTCACTTCCCCATACGCCTCATACAGGGCATCGTCGTAGACTTCAAAGGCATCGGCAACGGCGAAGAACGCCGCCTCGACCGCGGGATCCCCGTCACTTCTGCGGGCGGAGGCCGCCGCCAGGTGTTCTTCCAGTGCAGAGGTCAGGGACTGAAGCGCGACACGCGGATCGATGCTCATGACTTCACGTTAGTCGGAAAAAGACGAAAATGGAGAGCAATGAAAGAACATTTTCTGAGCAGCTCGGTCCGGCGGGAACGGGACTATGTCAAGCAGTACGAGTACCTCGTTCTGACGGTCGGCCCTGAGGATTCGCTCCCCGAGGCCCGTCGCCGGCTCGTGGAGCATTCCGAGTACGGCAAATGGGAACTGGAACGCAGCCGCCTCTACGTGGGCGGCGGCCGGCGTTTCTGGCTGCGCCGGAAAGTCATCCAGGTCCAGCGCACCGTCTAGGCCGCACACGGATCCCGGCCGCGCATCAGCTGGGATCGGCAGCCGCGAACGCCGCGGGGAGTCCTGGGCCCTCTAGGGTGTCTCCAGCGGGCCCAGCCAGGCGTTCGCCACGGTATTGTGCGCCGACTCGTCATCTGATGGATGGAACATGCCGGCGAGCACGTCCCGGTACAGCCGCTCCAGCTCGGAGCCGCGGAAGTAGCTGGAGCCGCCGGATACCCGGATGGCGAGGTCCACCACGGTGCGTGCCGTCTCCGTGGCCCGGACCTTGAGCCCCACGAGCCGGGGGAACCATTGGCTGCCGTGGTCCGCGAGAGCGTCGACGTCGGCCGCCACGGAGGACAGCTGCGGGTAGAGCGCATCCATGGCCATCGCCGCCTCCGCCACCTTCCAGCGGATGTCCGGGTCCTGGGCGTAGCTGCGGCCGCCGTTCTTGAACGATGTCCGGCGCTGCACCGCTTTCACCCCGAGCGTGAGGGCCCGTTCGCCGATTCCGGTGTACACCGCGGCGAGGAGGGTCTCGAAGCAGGCGAAGATCGCGAAGATCAGGGGGTCGGCGTTCGGGCCCACCGGCAGTTTCCGGAAAATCCGTTCGGCCGGGACGACGGCGCCCTCCAGGAGGGTCGTGTTGGACTGGCTGGCCCGCATGCCGAGAGTGTCCCAGTCGGGCAAAATCTCGTAGCCGGGGGTATCCCGGGTGATGAACCCGTGGACCAGTTCCCCGGCGCCGTCCGCGGCGTTGGCGTCCTTCCCGAAGATGCCCAGCCGTGTCCACGCCGGTGACAGGCTGGTGAAGATCTTGCGGCCCGTGAAGCTGTAGCCGCCGCCGGGCAGCGGGACGGCCTCCGTGCGGGAATCGAACAGCACGGAGTCGTTGCCTGCCTCCGAATTGCCGAAGGCGAAGAGCTCACCCTGTGCCGCTTCCTGAAGGATGAAATCCAGCGAGGAGTCACCGCGGGCGGCAAGGACGTGGGCGACGCCGGTCCACACCAGGTGCATGTTGACGGCCAGGGCCGTGGCCGGCGCCGCGGTCGCCAGCCTGCGTTGCAACTGTGCCGCTTCCGCCAGCCCGAGCCCGAGCCCGCCGTCGATCACCGGGACGAAAATTTTCAGGTAGCCGGCCGCCGTGAGATCCGCGAGGTCCTCGTGGAAGAAGGCGTTGTCGCGGTCGTAGCCGGCGGCGCGGCCGCGGATCCGTTCCAGCAGCGGCCCGCTCAGGATGTCCTCGGGCGTCATGGCAGGCAGTGTCCGCTCAGTAGTTGGTGAGCAGGGTGTCCAGCACCCGTGCGCCGAATTTCAGGGAATCCGCCGGGACCCGCTCATCGACGCCGTGGAACATGCCGGTGAAGTCGAGTTCGTCCGGCAGCATCAACGGGGCGAAGCCGTAGCCCGTGATGCCGAGCCGGCTCAGGGACTTGTTGTCGGTCCCGCCGGAGAGCGTGTACGGCAGCACCTTGGCGCCCGGATCCTCGGAATGCAGGGCATCGATCATCGAATCGACGAGGTTGCCGGCGAACGGCACCTCCAGCGAGACGTCGTTGTGCACGTAGCTGATGTCCACTCCGGTGCCGGCGAGTTCGCGCACGATTTCCAGCACCTGCTGTTCCTGCCCGGGCAGGGTCCGGCAGTCGATGAGGGCCTCGGCCGATTCCGGAATGACGTTGTGCTTGTAGCCGCCTTTGAGCAGGGTGGGGTTGGTGGTGTTCTGCAGTGTGGCGCCAACAAAGCGGGCTACGGTGCCGAGTTCCTTCAGGATCTTCTCCGGGTCATCGGGGTCGAATTCGACCCCGGTGAGTTCGGTGACGCCGTCGAGGAACTGCCGGGTGGTCGGCGTGAGCTCGATCGGCCAGTTGTAGGCACCAATCCGGGAGACCGCGCCGGCAAGCCTGGTCACGGCGTTGTCGGTGTTGATCTGGGAGCCGTGGCCCGCGCGGCCGTGGGCCACCAGGCGGAGCCAGGAGAGGCCCTTTTCCGCCGTCTGGAGCAGATAGGTGCGCTGGCCGCCGATGGTGGCGGAGAAGCCGCCGACTTCGGAGATCGCCTCCGTGGCGCCCTCAAAGAGTTCGGGCCGCTTCTCGACGGCGTAGCGGGCGCCGTAGGTGCCGCCGGCTTCCTCATCGGCGAAGAACGCGAAGATGAGGTCGCGCTTGGGTTTGCGTCCCGTGCGGGCGAAATTGCGCAGCACGGACAGGATCATGGCGTCCATGTCTTTCATGTCCACGGCGCCGCGTCCCCAGATCAGGCCGTCCTTCAGTTCGGCGCCGAAGGGGTCAACCGACCACTGTTCGCGCAGGGCCGGGACGACGTCCAGGTGGCCGTGGACCACCAGGGCGCTGGCGGAGGGGTCCTCCCCCGCCAGCCGGGTGACTACGCTGGCTCGGCCGGGTGCTGCTTCGAAAATTTCGGCGTCCAGCCCGACTTCGGCCATGAGCCCGGCGGTGTATTCGGCGGCCGCGCGTTCACCGGGGCCGGAGCCGTCGCCGTAGTTGGACGTGTCGATCCGGATCAGCTCCTGGCAGATCCTGACGACCTCATCCTCTGGCCTGGTTTCGGTCCGGTTGTCAGTCATAGCGGCTCCTCGTGGCGGGTGGCTCAATTGCTTGCTTCAGCCTACCCACACCACCCCCGCGGACCCCGATTATTTGTTTCCGGAAAAGTCGTGCTAGAGTCTTTCTCGCTGCTTCCGAGAAAAGCAAAACGCTGAAAGGCGAAACGAACTCGGAATTACCACCTGCGCGGGTGGCGGAATGGCAGACGCGCTAGCTTGAGGTGCTAGTCCTCGAAAGGGGGTGGGGGTTCAAGTCCCCCTCCGCGCACAAGGGAAAACCCCTGGAATCCACGGATTCCAGGGGTTTTTTTCTGCTTCCCCGCAGACGGGCTACGGCGTCGCCCCCGCTGCCGCTGAGTAGCAATACCCGCTGCCCCGGCCAGGAGCCCACCGGACGTTCCCGCCAAAGCGTTCTCGCCTCGTGGCCGCTGGCGTAGAGTCTGCGCAAGAGACTTGCAAGCGGATCGAGGGATGACAAATGACAGTTAAAGGCTGGAACCCGCTGGTGCTTTTGCCCGTCACGTTCATCGTCGTCTTCGTGGTTTGGGCAGCTCGACGGGCCCGAGGCCGGACGTCCAAGGACTAACGACCCGCAGACCGGGGAGCGCATCGTCTCCCGCGGCGGCCGCCGTCGACAGGAACACTGGGACCTCACGCCGCCGGGCCAACCAAAAGACCGCATCCCTGCCGGCCCCCCAAAAGCTCCTGCAGGAATGCGGCCGTCGTGGCGCCAGCCGGAGCGCGGCTCCCCTGACGGGCAACCCTTAGGCTGCGTGCCTCCACTATGGAGGCGGTACCGGAGGCGTGGCCCGGTACCCCTCCGGTGCAGAAATAGACATGTCCAATTCTGTTTTCAGAGGGTAATGCAAAATTATTGGACATGTCCAATCGGATGATATCGTCTTCTGGATCCACCCTTCGACCGCAGAAAAGGAGCCGCGCGATGAACGACGCGTCAGTCGATTCCGGGCCGGGCGCGGCACTCGCAAGGAAGCTGAACCTTCTCCTTGATTCCTCGGAAGCCTCCGGGAAGAAGATCACCTTCAACGACGTCAGCGCCGCCATGAAGACGGCCGGCACCCCGATCTCCCGCGCCCGCTGGCACTACATGCGCACCGGGTCCGGGCCCGAGGTGAAGAAGACCGAGCTCCTGCAGAACCTCGCAAAGTTTTTCGGCGTGAACCGCGACTACCTGCTGCACGACCAGGACGAGCTGCCCCAGAAAGTCGAAGCCCAGCTCGACCTCCTGGCCAGCATGCGGGCCAACAAGGTCCGCAATTTCGCTGCCCGGCAGCTCGGCGGCTTGTCATCCGAGACGCTCCTTCAGATCCGGGACCTCATCGACGAGCAGCTGGCGGATACGAACGTCACTTCTTCCGACACGCCGGGCGCCAAGAAGGCCCCTGAACCGGGCTGATACGCTCCTCCTTGGAGTCGGAGGGACTCCGGCCCCTTATCGGACCATCCCAAGGATCAGCTCCATGGATTACAGCGTCGCCCGAGCGCGGGCCCGGACCGCGGAAGAAGGCCTGCGGCTGCAGGAACCGGTCTCCATGAGTTCCATCCAGACCCACCTGGAGACCGCGAGCGGGCGTCCGATTGTCATCAAGCCGATCGACAACACCCCCACCGACAAGGTCTGTGGCCTGTGGTTCGGCCTGGACGGCCTGGACCTCATCCTCCACGCCAAGGCGGCGTCAGAGGTGCACCGCCAGCAGATCGTCCTGCACGAGTTCGCCCACATGATCCTCCGCCACGAGCAGGAAGTCCTCTCGAACGACTACGCCCAGGTCTTTTTCCCGGACCTCGACCCGGAGCGCGTCGTCTCGGCCCTGAAACGCACCGACTTCGCCGACGAGCTCGAGGTAACGGCCGAACTCCTTGCCGACCGGCTTGCCTCCCGCATCC
>NZ_KI914903.1:81090-89470 GCF_000520575.1 Arthrobacter sp. I3 | reverse complement strand
CGCCGCTCCTACCGGCAGCCGGACGCGGAGCCGGGCAACTTCGGGGCGGTCTTCGGATGATGCAGTTCCTGATGGCCGCGGCGCTGTTCCTGTTGGCCGGTGCCCGCATTCCCGCCCTGCTTCGCAGCCGGAGCGACCTGGTGTTCTCCTGTGCCGTGTACGGAGGCGTGGGCTCTTTGCTCATGTCCCCGGTTGTCTACGTCCCCGTCGATACGGCCCTGGGCGGCATGAACCTGGTCAAACTGGTCCTGAACTCCCTGATGATTGTCTCTCTCTGGTATCTGCGCCTCGCCGCATACGCCGCCATCGCCCCGGAAGCCGGCGGCCGCCGGTCCTGGTGGACACGCACACTTCCGTTGACGCTCACGCTGAGCCTGCAGACCGCGTTCTTCCTCCTCACAGGACCCACCGTCACGACCCCCGCCTGGGGCATCTACGAGGACCGTTTTTCGGCTCTCCTGTTCTCACTGATGCTCACCCTCTTCATCTGTTCGATGAGCGCGGAAATTGCCGTGATCTGCTTCCGCTACGTCCCGCGGATGAGCCGCCCGTTCCGCGTCGGTTTCTCCATGCTGGGCGCCGGCTGCATCATGGGCTTCCTGGTGATGGCCGAGATGTGTCTGTCCCTCTTGGCCCGGCACCTGACATTCCTGGCCGTACTGGTCAGGCCTGACTTCCCGTACCATCAGCTGGAACTGGTCGCGACCGTCCTGGCCGGCGCCGGACTCACGATCCCGGCGGTTGCCGGCAGGGCTGCCCGCAAAAACCTGCAGCGCCGGAACACCGAAACCCTCGCACGCGTCGAGGCCATCTGGTCCAAGGCGCTGCAGAGCACGTCGCTTGACCGGACCCTTGAGGCCGACCCCCAGGCGCCGGTACAGGACAGGCTGCATCGGATGGTTGTCGAAATCCGGGACGCTGAACTCGCTGCGGGCACTTCGGCGACCTTCCTGACCGCGGAGGAGCGCAGCTACCTGCTCTCCATTGAAGCAAAGCTCCATAACTCCCCTGCCCCGGCATAGCCTGCGACAGCTACGGAAAGCCCCCATGCAACTCCTCACGCACCCGACCCGCCGAACACGCCCGAGCGGTACGGACATGTACGGGATCTACCGGAACATGGTCCTCTTCGATTTCAAGACTGAAATCCATTCGGGCTTCTTCGTCGCCTACTACCGCAACTTCGCCATCCCCTCCACAGCAAGGACCCTGGCGGCGACCGGGGAGATGAAATCCCGGCCGATGAAGCGCTCCTACGACACCGGCATCGTCCTCCACGAGATCATCGCCAACGGGTTCGAGCACGAACGCAGCCAGGCCATGATCAACCTGCTCCGCCGGGTCCACAAGGGGGTGCCCGGTACCCCGGACGACTTCGTCTACGTCCTCATGACCTTGCTTGTGCTGCCGCTGCGCTGGACCGAACGTCACGGCTGGCGCCGGCTGACGGAGCTGGAGCAGCAGGCCGCCACGGACTTCTACGCCGAACTGGGCCAGCAGATGGGGCTCGAGGGCATCCCGGCCACCTTCGCGGAGGCTGAACGGTTCCTGGACGAATACGAGGACCGGAACATGGGCCCAAGCCCCGAGGGCTCGATGCTGTTCAATGCGACCGTCGCGGCCTTCGCCAGCCGTATCCCCGCCCTGCTTCGCCGGTTCACCCCGACCATCCTGGCGCTGATGATGGACAAACCCCAGGTCGCTGTGGCCCTGGGCCTGAAACCTGCCCCGGCAGCCCTGCGCGTGCCGTTCAATGCGGTGCTGCGGTTCCGCTCCCTCAAGGCCAGGCTGCGTCCGTTGCCGACCGAGCCCATATTCGTGCCGGGAAGGATGAACGTCGTGGCATACCCGGACGGATACACCCTGGACCAGATCGGCCCGTGGGGGAAATCAGCCAACGTCTGAGGCGCGGGGACCGGGTGTGAGCTTGGACACGGGTCGCAGGACACGGACAGCCCCGCCGGAATCTGAACTGCTCAAATCCCGGCGGGGCTGTTCGTTGTGGTCAGAGTGCGCTCTGCCTAACCCACGTGGATGGCGGGTCGGAGTGCCTGGTCGGGCTCTGTCTCGCGGAGGATTTCGCGCACCAGCGGCGCGGTGTCGCCCTCACCCAGGAACAGGTACCGCATGAGGTGGCCGACGGGGTTGCCCTCGGACCACTCGAAATAGCACTGGGGCTTCGTGCCGGTCGAGTCGCGCATGGCCAGCAGGACGGCCGCGATCGCGTTCGGCACGGCCGGGGACTTCACCCGCAGGACCCTGTAGCCGTCCACTTCGACGCCTTCGACCCGGAGCGTGTGGCTGAACGCCGAAGGATCGGAGATTTCCACTTCCAGGAAGATGACATCCGCCGGGCCCGGGACGGGGTTCAGCCCGCGCTGTTCGTACTCTTTGTCCGCGTATTCAGCCTTGTCACCGGCCTGGCGTTTGTTGGCGATGACGTTCAGTTGCCCGTCGAAGGCAATCGAATCGGTGATGAACTGCCGGGCTGCCTCGTCGAACTCGATGGTTTCCAGCCGCAGTTCGGTGGTGCGCTGGACCCGGGAGATGAGCGAGACGACGATGATGCCGGCGATGAAGAACGCCGAGATCGCAATGCCGTCGGGCTTTTCGATGACATTGGCGGCCAGCGCGTACAGCAGGACCAGGGTCAGCGCACCGAAGCCGATGGTGCCGGCGCGGCTGTGCCGGCGGATCGCGGAGACGGTCACGGCGACGGCTCCGGAAACCATCATGGCCAGGATGCCGGTGGCGTAGGCACCTGCCTGGGCGTTGACGTCGGCGTTGAAGGCGATGGTGATGCCGACGCTCAGCACGGTGTAGACGATCACGACCGGGCGGACGGCCCGGCCCCATTCCGGCGCCATGCCGTAGGCCGGCAGGTACCGGGGCACGATGTTGATGAGCCCGGCCATGGCGGAGGCTCCGGCGAACCAGAGGATCAGGGCGCTGGAAATGTCGTATACGGTGCCGAACCCGGCGCCGAACAGGTCGTGGGCGAGGAACGCCAGGGCGCGGCCGTTGGCCTGTCCGCCCTCCTCGAACTCCGTGGCCGGGATCATGACCGTGGTGAGGAAGCTGGTGGACATCAGGTAGACGCTCATGATGGCCGCCGCCGTGGTGAGCAGCTTGCGGGTGTTCCTGACCCGGGACGCCATGACCTGCTCGGGGCTGTCGCCGGTGGCCTTGATCAGCGGCATCATCGAGACGCCGGTCTCGAACCCGGACAGGCCCAGGACCAGCAAGGGGAAGGCGATGACGGCCGGGCCGATCAGGTCCATGGGGCCGCCGCCGGCGCTGGCGAGCAGCCGGTCGGTCCAGCCGGCGATCAGGGACGGATCGGAGAAGACGTGCATGAGCCCGGCGGCGACGACGGCGGCGTTCAGGAGCAGGTAGACGGCCACAAGCGGAATGGCGACGCCCACGGCCTCATTGAAGCCGAGCAGGAACACCCCGCCCAGGATCAGCAGCAGGATCACCGTGATGATCACGGCACTGCCTTTCAATCCCGCAGGGACGATCGGGTTCTCCAGCAGGTGCACCGTCGCGTCGGCTCCGGAGAGGGTGATGGTGATGATCCACGAGGTCGCCACGAACCCGAGCAGCAGCAGCACGAAGAACTTGCCGCGCCAGAACGGAAGCAGCTTCTCCAGCATGGCAACCGAGCCCTGCCCGTGCGGGCTCTCCTGCGCGACCCGGCGGTACATGGGCAGCATGCCCAGCAGGGTCAGGGCCACAATGAGCAGGGTGGCCAGCGGCGACAGGGCACCGGCGGCCAGGGCGGCGATACCGGGAAGGTAGGACAGGGTTGAGAAATAGTCGACGCCGGTCAGGCACATGACTTTCCACCAGGCGTTGGGCTTGTGATCTTCCTCGGCTTCGGGGCCGGCGGGTGCGACCTGGTTGGCCAGTAGCCAGCGGACCAGGGGCTTGCGGTCCGGGCGGTCGGCCTGCTTCAGGTCAACTTGCGCCGGGACGGCGTGGTCAGAAGTGGTCTGCATCGGGTCTTTCTGTTGGTGGCCGGGCGTGTGCCGGGCAGGAGCAAGTCCTGGGAACCGGTCAATTGTAGTGCCGGGCCCCCTTTGCGGCGGCCAGCTGCAGGCCGCGTCCGGAACGGCGAGCCTACCGCGGCTCCGGTCCGGGCAGCTCCGGTCCGGACATCTCAGGTCCGGCCAGCTCCGGACCGGGCGGCTCAAGTCCGGACATCTCTGGTCCGGGCATCTCCGGCCCGGGCGGCTCAAGTCCGGGCAGCGGGTCCTTGCCGGTCCATGTCTTCACGACCGTCCACGTGACGGCGGTGATCGGCACGGCCAGCAGCGCGCCGACAATGCCGGCCAGTATGGTGCCGGCTGCCAGGACGAGCAGTATCGCCAGGCCGTGGATGCTGAGGACCCTGCCCATCAGGACCGGCTGCAGGAAGTGGTGTTCGAGCTGGTTCACGCCGATGACCACGGCCACAACAATGAGCGCCTGGACCAGTCCGTTGGAGACCAGCGCGACGACAATGGCGAGGGTGCCAGCGACGGTAGCGCCGACGATCGGGATGAATCCGCCGATGAAAATGAACACTCCCAGCGGCAGGGCCAGCGGCACTCCCATGATGGCGAGGGTGATCCCGACGACGAGACCGTCAACCGCGGCCACCATGGCCGTGCCGCGGACATACCCGCCCAGGACGACGGTACTGCGATCCGCCGCCAGCCGTGCCTTGGCGCGCTGGTCGGCCGGCAGCATGCCAATGAGAAAGGCCCGGATTTCGGGCCCGTCCTTGAGGAAGAAGAACAGGGTGACGGCCATCAGCACCGCGCCGGTGAAGATTTCCACCGCGGTGCGGGCACCGGTTAGGGCTTCTGCACTGAACGTGCTCGAGGTGAAGAACTCCCGCACCGAGTCCATAACGGCGGTGATCTGTTGGTCGCTGACAGGGACAGGTCCGTGGTTCAGGAATGAGTGCAGTTGCTCGACCCCCGCAGCGGCCCGGGCCGTGAGCTCGCCCCACTGGTTGGAGACCAGAATGACGATGCCGGCGATGACGCTGCCGAAAACGGCGAGAATGGCCACGAACGAGGCAACCACCGCGAGGGCGCGCGGCCACGCGTGCCCGGTGAGCCAGCGGACCAGCGGGGAGATCGCTGCGGCCAGGATAACGGCGATGAGGACGGGGATGATGACGAGCGGGATGCGGCTGGCGGCCCAAATGATCGCCCATACGAGGGCGGACACGGCGAGGACCTGCACGGAGCGGATGCTGGCGCGGCCCAGTCCGTCCGACCAGATGGCCGGCATTGCGCTGCGGGGTTCGATCATAGGGGTTCTCCCGGCGTTCGGACGCGGTGGCTAGGTCCAGCGCAGGGGTTTCGGCCTGGCCTGTTGCCACGCATCGTAGAACCGCAAGCGGGCTTCGTTGCCGCGCTGCTGCTCAAGGGCGTGCAGGCGCCCGAAGGTAAATCCGGCGCCGGGGCCAGCCGCGGCCTGCCCCGCCAGCACCAGTAGGGTTTCCCGGGTGACGACGCTGTCCTGGAAGTCTCCGAGGATCTCCTGGATGCCCTCCGCGGCCCGGG
Organism: Arthrobacter sp. I3; assembly: GCF_000520575.1. NCBI lineage: Bacteria > Bacillati > Actinomycetota > Actinomycetes > Micrococcales > Micrococcaceae > Arthrobacter > Arthrobacter sp. I3. The sequence goes on along the minus strand of NZ_KI914903.1, from coordinate 83,909 downwards.
CAACGTTCGTTGCTTGAGTGCCGAAAATGGGGGCAGCCGCCTCTGCGGCATAGCGCAGCCGCTTGGCAGCCTTCCGAACTTCATGCAATGCGGCATCCTGCGGTGTCCCGCCTGCGCCGCCGTCAAGGGACCGGACCGCCGCCTTGAGGCGTTTTCGTTCCGCGGAGACGAGCCGGCCAACCGTCCCCGGCGCATCGTTGCCTGCCCCGCCGTTCAGCGGAGGTACCGCAAGGAAGGTATCGAGGGCATCGAGGAGGCGGAAGTAGCGGGTGCTGTCCAGCGCCGCCAGGCCGGCGGCAAGGCCCTGTTGCTGGACGGTGCCGAGGTGCTCCTGGATCTGCTGCGCGACTGGTCCGATCAACAGCTCCGGAGGTTCGGCACTGATCATGTCCTTCAGCCGGGCACGGATGACCTCGGCGTCCCGGGCCTGGCCCACGTTGCCGGCGAGCCACTGGAGCTCGCCCCTAAGAAACCTGGCCGACGTCGTATCTGTGAGCGTTCGAAAGGTTGCCAGTGCCGACCGCAACCGGCGGGCGGCCACCCGGAATTGATGCACGGCATCGGGCGCATTGACCCGGACGCGAGGATCATTCAGCTTCACGGCGCGTACCTGTTGGGATACGTACGAGAGCATGACGTCCGAGGCCGGCCCGTCCCGGCTCGGCTTTGGAGCCGTGGCCGGATTCTCCGGATAGTCCGGTCCGAGCGCCCGGGCGAGCTTGGACGGGTGCGTGGCGATGGTGACTCCCTCTGCGGCGCACAGAGCGTCAGCGTCCTGCAGCAGCCGACGGGGGCCGTCGGCGAGTTCCAGTTCCCATTCCCGCCACCGCGACGGTCCCGCGCGGGTTAGCAGGGATTGGGCCTCGACACGGTCGTCACTGAAGTTGGCAAGGACTGCGCCGTCGGCGGCGTATAACGGCGTCAACCTCCGGCTGGTCCGGATGTGTGCAACCGGAATCAGCGGGTGGCAGCGGGTGTGGACGAGGACCAGCTGCCGCAAATTTTCCGGCACGGCATCCTGATCGCCGCCAAGCGGCTCCCGTATAGCCCGGCGCTCCCCCACGGCGACCGGCAGTTTGAGGTGCCATCCTGGATCCGGACCGGCGGACCGCCGGCACAGGGTGATCCGTTGCCTGGCCAATGCCAGTGCTTTGGTATCAAAGCAGACGGCGTCCAGCATTTCGTTGACGGGCTGCCCGGCGCGATCTACCCCTGGGATGGATGCCAGTGGCGGGAGGGCGTCGGATTCCGAAGGGCTGTACTTGCGTTCCACCTCGATCGCGTCGGCGGCCATGCTTCATTTTAGGAACTCCTGCACGCGCCGGGCGTGTGCCCAAAGGCCCCTATCGGATGAGATTGTCACGGGAACCGGGTGCTGGGGACGGGTGGCCGCGCAGTTCAGGGCCACGGCCCTGCGGAAGGCGCACAGACGCGGCGGTATGAGGCTGGAAAATTGACTTGCCCGGGCATGCGGCGGCGAGTAACTTTCGGAGCAGTGGGCCGCCGGACCGCTGGCCCCCTGCGAGAGGACCGCCATGCCAACCATAATCGGCCACCACGATGTCAAGGACAAGGATCATTGGCTTGCCTCGCCGAAGCGCGAAGAGGTGTTCGGCCCACTGGGGATCACCAACATTCGTACGTTCGTCAACCCCGAGAACCCGACGCAAGTCGCAGTGATGATGGATGTCCCTGACCTGGATGCCCTCATGGCCGCGATGCAAAATGAGGTAACGGGCGAGGCGATGGCCAGCGACGGTGTACTGCCCGAGACCCTGGTCATCCTCGTCGAGGCCAAGCCCTAGCTTCACCCGGGCGGACACCGCCGGCGGTGCAGGCGAATGTGGCGAAGCTCCGGTCAAATAGCGGTTGACCGGAGCTTCGGGTCCATTATGGGCAGTGGTTCCTGTGTATTGGCCGGGAAAAGGCTGACCGCTAGTGGTTCAGCAATTCGCTCATGAGGGGCGCATTGCGGACATCGTCGGTCAGGGGGCTCAGCCCCCACACGTCCTCGATGGTGTGCAGCAAGGAATAGTGCGAGTAGGCGGCATTGGATGTGAAGTGCTTCCGCGCCGCGGGGCCGGCAAAAACCGTAGCCACCCGGTTGTCGTCTTTGCTGCCTTCATCCCACGTGAGCACCAGCAGGGAGTTCTGCGTCGTGAAGGCCGGGGATCCCAGGATCCTGGGCACTTCGCGGGCGAGCCAGTCGTCTCCGGTGCCGATGGAGCAGTCGTGGGTGTCGTGGCACATGTCCGGGCTGATGAAAGCGTAGTCCGGCAGGGTCGACGGCGACTGCAGGTCCTGCCCCAGCCGGTCATACGGAACAACATGGTCCGAGCAGGAGGCCACGTCGTCCGTCACGGCAGGGTAATACATGAACGGATTATGCTTCACCGCATACCGGCGGGAGTCATGCGCGGCGCAGGGCGCGGGCATGCCCTCGGCATACATTTTCCAGGTCCGTCCGGATTGGGTGATCTCATCGGCGATCGAACGCACATCGGCGGTGCACGAGTCCGGTTTGCAGTCGCTGGTGATCCCCGCGCTCGTTCCGCTCGTGAGGGCGAGATAGTTGGGCAGGCTCGGGTGGGTGATGGCCCGGTAGTTGGCGGCCACCGAGAATTCCGCCGCAAGCTTGTTGAAGTAGCCCGCTTCGCTGGCGCCCATGATCTGCGAGGCCGCCTTGTTCTCCTGGACGATGACCACAATGTGCGCGATTCCGCTGCTGGCCTGCCCGCCCGGGGCGGGGTGCGGGGCCGGCTGCGCGAAATACGGGGATGGTGGTGGGGTCGCGGCGGGCGGGTCCTGGCCCGGGGACG
>NZ_KI914903.1:73312-80990 GCF_000520575.1 Arthrobacter sp. I3 | reverse complement strand
CGATTCGGTCCCCGCGGGCCCGGCAGGCAGGGACCCGGCCGGTGGGGACTCGGCAGATGGGGACTGAGAAGGCGGGCCGGCCTGGAAGGGGTGCACCGACGTGCACCCCGCCAGCAGCATCGCCAGCGCCCATCCGCCGGCCAGGGAGAGTCGGCCGATCCGCGTCATCGGTCCATGCTAGCGGCCGGTATTGGTACGGCCAATGCTGTCTGCATTCCCGGCCTCAGGCCAGGCTCAGGTCAAGAAACTGCCCGCACCCGGTCCAGGGCCCGGCTCCCCCGTGTCCGGTCACCCTCCGGGATGCAGCGCGCCGCGGACGGTGCCCAGCAGGGACAGGAACCGCTCGTTGTCCGGCAGGTCATCGATCAGCACCACACCCTCGGGAGCGGCCAGCGGAATGCGCCAGTTCGGGTATTCGGTGCTGGTGCCCGGCTGGTTCTGGGTCCGGGTCTCCCCCACGGCGTCGACCAGCGCCACCCCCAGCAGCGCTGACGGGGCCAGCGCCGTGTAGGCGTACAGCGCCTCCACCGTGGTCCGGACGTCTGTGCCGTTTTCTGCCAGCAGGCCGCGTGCCCGGACCCGGGCCAGCACGGCCTCCTGCTCGGCCGCGGCCTCGGCGCGTTCTTCCGCCACGGGCCGCCGCAACAGCCCGAGCGATTCGCGCAAGGTGACGTGTTCACCGGCGAGGTAGCCCGCCGTCGGGGGGAGATCGTGGGTGTTGACGCTGGTCAGGCACTGCTCGCGGTAGTGCTCCGGCGGAATCGGGCCATCGGCGTCGTGTTCGAACCAGAGGATCGACGTGCCGAATATTCCCCGCTCGGCCAGGTAGCCGCGGACCCACGGCTCGAAGACCCCCAGGTCTTCGCCAATCACGATCGCCCCGGCCCGTTGCGCCTCGAGGGCAAGGATGCCGATGAGCGCCTCGTGGTCGTAGTGCACATAGGTGCCGCTCTCCGGCCCCCCGCCCTCGGGGATCCACCACAACCGGAACAGGCCGAGGATATGGTCCACCCGGATGCCGCCCGCGTGCCGCAGCACGGTACGGAGCATGTCCCGGTAGGCGGCATAGCCGGATTCGGCGAGCCGGCCCGGATGCCATGGCGGCTGCGACCAGTTCTGGCCCAGCTGGTTGAACATGTCCGGGGGCGCACCAACGCTCACGCCCCGGGCAAGAACGCCGGAGAGGGTCCAGGCGTCGGCACCGCCGGGTTTTACCCCGACAGCGAGGTCATGGACGACGCCGATCCCCATCCCCGACTGGCGTGCCGAACGCTGGGCCGCCTCGAGCTGCTGGTCGCAGAGCCACTGCAGCCAGCAGTGGAATTCGATCCGGGCTGCCAGCCTCGGCCGCTGCTCGACACAGTACGGCGACGCCGGGGATGCCGCCGCTCCGGCCCATTCCGGTGCCGACGGCGGCAGCTCTTCGGCGAGCGCAGACCACAGCGCAAAGTCCTCGAGCCCCTGCCCCTGCTCGGCGCAGAAGTCGGCGAACTGCCGGGTGCGCGCCGGCCCGCGGCGGACCGCAAACACGCGTTCCAGCGCCGAGAGCTTTGCCGCGTAACTGGCGTTGCGGTCCAGGAGGTCCCGGGAACGGTTGGCCGCCTGCAGGCCTTCGGCCAGGCGTGCCACCTCGGCCCGGCCGGCTGCGTCCAGGTAACCGTATTCCGGGATTTCCTCCACCCGCAGGTAGAGCGGGTTGAAGAAGCGCCGTGTGGTGGGCAGGTACGGGGAGTCTTCGACCGGCGGCACTGGTTCGGCGGCATGCAGCGGATTGACCAGCACAAAGCCGGCCCCCTGCTCCCCGGCAACCTCGGCGAGGTCCCCGAGATCGGCGAAGTCGCCAATCCCCCAGGACCGGGAGGACCGCACGGAGTACAACTGGGCCGTCAGTCCCCAGGTGCGGCGTTCCTTGAGCAGGGCCGAGGCCCGGAGCCGGCCGGGCGTAACTACCAGCGGACACTGCGCCGCCGTGCCCGCGGCGTCGGCTCTCAACGTGTGCCAGCCGAGACCGAGGCCGCCGGGTATGGCGAACGTGGCACGTCCCGTGAGGACGCCGTCGACGTCGACCGGCTGGTCCCAGTTCTCCCGCTGGGCGGCCTCATAGCTGCTGCCGTCCTCGGCGTCGATCCAGACGCGGACTTCGCTTCCGTGCGGGACGTGGACATCGACGCGGGACTCCTGTCCCTCCCTCACTACAAGGACCGGGGGCAGGATGCGCCGCCAGGGTGCCAGCCGGGACTCGGCCAGGGAGCGTTGCTGCTCCTGGGGCCCGTTGGCGGGGACCCCGAGGGCCGCCAGCACGTCCTGCAGGGTCCCGGCGGCCACGGAACGCTGCACTCCGTCCCAGCCCCAGTAGCTGGTGTCGACGCCATAGGCTGCGGCGAGTTCGCGCAGGAGCGTGTCGGCCGTATCAGTGTCCCCGGTCTGCCCGGGACTTCCGGGGGCCGCGGCGTTGCCGGCGTCTGCAGGATGATTGGGGTTTGGACGGTCCTCGGGGTTTGCGGGGGTCTCGGGGTGCGTCTGGTCCACCATGCGCCCACTCTAGACGCTGCCCCCACCGCCCGCCGCCCTTTCCGTGGATGTGGGAATCATCTACCAGTTCGTTGAGTCCTTGGCCGGCTCCCGGCGCGGACGGCTCCTTCGGCCCGTTTAGGCGCCGCTACAGTGGCCGCGCTAGCCTTGAAGCCTATGGTTGACGTCGAACGGTTCCGGATCCTCCTGCGCGAGGAACGTGACCGGAAGCTTGCCCTCCTGCCCGCCCTCCGCCGGGACATCACCTCGGTCAATGCCGCCCGCCTCGACTCCAACGTCGACGACGAACACGACCCCGAGGGCACGACGATCGCCTTCGAACTATCCCAGGCCTCCGCGCTCCTGGAACAGAGCAGGGCTTCCCTGCTGCAGATCGATGCCGCCCTTGCGCGGATGGACGAGGGCACCTACGGAATCTGCGCCGTATGCGCCACCCCGGTCCCCGAGGACCGGCTGGAGGCCAGGCCCTGGACCGCGTACTGCATCGCGCATGCCTCGGGCAAGGCATGACTCCGCCCGGCCTGCTGGGGGAACCGAACCTCGCCCTGACATGGTGGGAGCGGATCGTGGCCGGATTCACCCACGCCCCCAGCCCGCACGTGAGCAGTATTGAGCTCGTTGCGGTCATCCTGCTGGCAGTGGCCGTCTCCCTGCCGCGCCTGTCCTGGCGCTACTTTGGCCTGCTCGCCACCGTGACCCACGAACTCGGCCACGCGTTTGCCGCCCTCACCACCGGCCAGCGGCTCGGCGGCATCCGGCTGGGCCTGGACCACTCCGGCACCACCACGACGTACAGCACGAGCCGCCTCTCCGCCGCCTGGTCGACGTTCTGGGGCTACCCCGTGCCCGCCGTCGTCGGGGCGGCGATGGTCTGGTGCGGTTTCAACGGCTGGGGGCCGGCCGCGATGTCGGTGGGCACGCTCATCCTCCTGGCGTCCTTCCTGTTCCTCCGCAACGGCGTGGGCCTCCTCATCACGGCCGCCGCCGTACTGGCCGCGGCGCTCCTGGTGCTGTTCGTGCCGCCGGTGTTCAACGGCCACGTGATGATCGTGCTGGGCCTGGCGCTGCTGGTCGCTGCCGTCAGGGACCTCGGCAAACTGGCCAACGTCCATTTGCGGCACCGGGACAGGCTCCCGACGTCGGACGCGTACCTGCTGGCCAGGGCCACCTCCATCCCCGCCGCGGTGTGGATTGCCCTCTTCGCCGTGGTTGTGGCCGGGGCGTGGTGGTTTGCCTGGCAGCCGATGGCCCCTGTGTTCACGGCCGCGTTCGGGCCGTTCCCTTCCCGGCCTTAGGCTGGGACCATGAGCCTGAGTACCCACACCGACGATCCGGGATTCAGCACCAAGGGCGCGTATGTGACCGGCGGCGAGGAATTCACCCGGGATACCAACTACATTGAGGACCGGATCACCCGGGACGGTGCCACGGGCGCCCACGGCGAGCCCGGCTGGCCCGTGGAACCTGGCCGCTACCGCCTCATCGCAGCGCGCGCCTGCCCGTGGGCCAACCGCACGGTGATCGTGCGCCGGCTCCTCGGCCTGGAGGCGGTCATCTCGCTCGGCCAGCCCGGCCCCACCCATGACGCCAGGTCCTGGACGTTCGATCTCGACTTGGACGGCAGGGATCCCGTCCTCGGAATCGAACGCATCCAGGACGCCTACTTCCGCCGCTTCCCCGACTACCCCCGCGGGATTACCGTCCCGGCAATCGTGGACGTCCCCAGCGGGCAGGTAGTCACCAACAATTTCCCCCAGATCACGCTCGACTTTTCCACGGAGTGGACCCAGTACCACCGCGCCGGCGCGCCGGAGCTGTACCCGGAGCACCTCAGGGAAGAAATCGACACCGTCAACAAGCGTGTCTTCACCGAGGTGAACAACGGCGTCTACCGCTGCGGCTTTGCCGGTTCCCAGGAGGCCTACAACGCTGCCTACGATCGGCTCTGGACGGCCCTGGACTGGCTCGAGGAACGCCTGGCGGGCCAGCGGTACCTGGTGGGCGACACGATCACGGAGGCCGACGTCCGCCTGTTCACCACACTGGCCCGCTTCGACGCCGTGTACCACGGCCATTTCAAATGCAACCGGCAAAAGCTCAGCGAGATGCCGGTCCTGTGGGCCTACGCGCGCGACTTGTTCCAGACGCCAGGGTTCGGCGACACCACCGACTTTGTGCAGATCAAGCAGCACTACTACATCGTGCATGAGGACATCAATCCCACCGGAGTGGTCCCGCGCGGACCGGAACTGGGCAACTGGCTCTCGGAGCACGGCCGCGAATCCCTCGGCGGCCGGCCGTTCGGCGACGGAACGCCGCCCGGACCGGTCCGGGCCGGCGAAGAGGTCGCCCCGGGACACGGCGCAGCCTGATGCCGACAGCGGCCGGTGCGGCCGGGTTTGCCGCGCCCGGATTTGCGGGTGTGCGTGAGCTCTTCGACTCTTTCCTTTCCGAGGATCCGGGCTACAGCGCGCAGCTGTCGGCCTACCACCACGGCACCAAGGTGCTGGACCTCTGCGGCGGACCGGGATTCGTCCCCGGCGACATCACGGGCACCTACTCCTGTTCCAAGGGAGTCGCCGCCTTCGTCATCGCCCTCCTCGTCCAGGACGGCCGGCTCGACCTTGACCGGACCGTCGCGTCCTACTGGCCCGAGTTCGGCGTCCACGGCAAGGACCGGCTCACGGTGCGGCAGGCCCTATCCCATCAGGCGGGGCTGCCCGGCGTCGCCGGCGGGTTTCCCCTGGCGGAGTTCGCCACCCCGGCCGCGGCGCGGCGTCTCGCGGCCTCGGCGCCGTTGTGGCGCCCGGGCACGGCCTTCGGCTACCACGCCCTGACCATAGGGATCCTGATGGAGGAGCTCTGCCGCCGCGTCACGGGGATGACGCTGCAGGGGCTCTACGACGAACGCATCCGCCGCCCGTGGGGCATCGACTTCTTCCTGGGCCTGCCCGAGGACCAGGAACCCCGGTACCGCGAGGTGCTCTACGACCCTGACCCAGCCCAGCCGTGGCTGGACCCGCTCAGCCTCGACGGGCTGAACAGCAACGCGCCGGTCAGCACCATCATGGAACTGCCCAACCACCGCTTGGTGCGCGCCTCGGGTATGAGCAGCGCAGGTGGTGTGGGGTCAGCCGAGGGGCTGGCCAGGCTCTACGCCGCCGCCACCACCGGAGTGGACGGCGTTCCCGCTTTCCTGAACCCCGCCACCATCGAGCTCATGGCCGCTGAGCAGGTCTGGGGACTGGACCGGTGCTCCGGGCAGGACAACGCCTTTGCCGTCGTGTTCATGAAACCCCAGCCTGGGCGGAACTTCGGCAGCCAGCTGGCCTTCGGGCACGAGGGAGCGAACGCGGCCCTCGGCTTCGCGGATCCCGGCTACGGCCTCGGGTTCGGGTATGTGCCCCGCCGCAGCGAGGAAGGCCGGACCGAGGGGCGGGCCCAGCGGCTGTCCGCGGCGGTGCGGCGGGCCGCCCACGCGGCGTCCTGACCGGCCCCGTTTCGGCTTGGGCGGCCCGCTCCGGGGTTCGTCCAGTTGTCGCACGAGCCTCCCGGCCATAGGGTGAGCCGAATGGCCATTCCCGAAAAGCAAGCCGGCAGCCCGCCCTCCCTGTTGCGCCGATGGACCCGCACCGCGGGCAGCGCTGTCGCCGCGGCGGTGCTGTGGCCCCGGCTGCAGCTGGCCCTGAAAGCCGGGCTGGCCGCGGGCGTCGCCTTCGCGATCGCACCCTTCATGCCGGGCTCAGCGGCCGACTATCCGTACTACGCCCCGCTGGGCGCCTTGGTGGCCATGTACGAGAACGTTGCCGGCTCCATGCGGCAGGGCGTCCAGACGCTCGTCGGACTGGCGATCGGGGTGGGCCTTGCGTTCATGCTGTTCAGCCTCGGCTCGCCGTCGCCGTGGACGGTCGCGGTGGTCATGGGACTGGGCGTTATCCTCGCCGGCCTGCCCAAGATCGGTTCGGGCCGGGACTGGATCCCGACGGCGGCGCTCCTGGTGCTGTTGGTCGGCGGCCATAATCCGGACACGTTCTCCTTCGGATACCTGTTCCAGATGGGCGTCGGCGTCACGGTGGGCATCGTCGTGAACCTGCTGGTCTTCCCGCCGCTGCACTTCCGGGCGGCAGAGCTAAGTATCGCGGAACTGCGCCAGGCCCTCGCCCAGCAACTCTGGGACATGGGCAAGGCGCTGAAGGAAAGCTGGCCGCCGGAGCATGTTGACTGGTCCCGCCGCTCGGAAGCGCTCGCAGCCCACGCCCGCTCCGTGCGGCTCGCCGTCGAAAAAGCCGACGCCAGCCGCCAGGCAAATCCCCGACGCCACCTTCATCCGCGCGACCTGAACCTCGACTACCGGAACCTGCGGGATCTCGAGCGCCTGACCTTCCACGTCCAGGACGTGACCCAAGTGCTCTCGGATGTCATCTGGGCCGAGGACACCCCCTTTGTGGTGCCGGACGAATACGCAGTGCCCCTCGGGGACGCCATGGCTTCCGTCGGCGACGTGCTGCGGGCTCTGGAAGAGGAACAGCCCGAACGCCAGACCGAGCTGGCGGCTGCCGCCGATGCGGCGATCAGCGAACTGACCGCCCGGATTGGCTCCGAGCAGCACAGCACGGACGCCCCGAGCGCGGTCGAATCCATCCTCTTGAGCCTGCACCGCATGCTGCGCGTGGCCACGCCCGGGCGGCCGGAGGCCAAACCGGCCACGGCGCCGGCAGACTAGGAAATACTTTCCGTCTGCCGGCGGGGACGCCACCTTCATCCGCGCGACCTGAACCTCGACTACCGGAACCTGCGGGATCTCGAGCGCCTGACCTTCCACGTCCAGGACGTGACCCAAGTGCTCTCGGATGTCATCTGGGCCGAGGACACCCCCTTTGTGGTGCCGGACGAATACGCAGTGCCCCTCGGGGACGCCATGGCTTCCGTCGGCGACGTGCTGCGGGCTCTGGAAGAGGAACAGCCCGAACGCCAGACCGAGCTGGCGGCTGCCGCCGATGCGGCGATCAGCGAACTGACCGCCCGGATTGGCTCCGAGCAGCACAGCACGGACGCCCCGAGCGCGGTCGAATCCATCCTCTTGAGCCTGCACCGCATGCTGCGCGTGGCCACGCCCGGGCGGCCGGAGGCCAAACCGGCCACGGCG
>NZ_KI914903.1:68853-73212 GCF_000520575.1 Arthrobacter sp. I3 | reverse complement strand
GGTCTGACCCGGTCGGTCTGTCTGTCCTGCCCGGCTGTGGCAGCGCCGGCTATGGCAGCGCCGCGACAGAGCCGCTGAAGTGCCGGCGCCCGGACAGCGGGTTCCATGCCACGTAGGCCGAGCGCTCCCACCCGCCGCCGTCCGCCTGCACGGTGCTGATGTCGAGCGCCACGCGGGCCGGCAGGAACACGGGGGCCTCGAAGGCCACCTCCCAGGTGAACGAATCCCCCCGGACGGCACCGACGTCGGCCAGCGCCCGGGACGCCAGGTACATGCCGTGGGCAAGGGACCGCCGCTGCCCGAGGGCCTTGGCGGTCAGGACGCTCAGGTGGATGGGGTTGAAGTCTCCCGAGACGGCCGCGTAGGCACGCCCGGTATCGACGCCCAGCTGCCACAGGGCTGTGGGATCCGGCACGGAGAACGGCGGCGGCGGCACGGCCACCGAGGCCTTGTCGATCCCCGGAAGGAACACTCCCTTGGCCAGGTAGGTCGAAACCCCGCGCCAGCGGACCTCTTCCTGCCCGGCGGCGCGCACTTCCGCGACGACATCGAGCTGCGTGCCGGCGCGGTGCCCGCGCAGGTTCTCCACCCGGGCCCGGATATCCAGGGCCTGGGTGAACAGGACCGGCGCGGACTGCACCACGGTGTTCGTCAGATGGATCATGCCCAGCAGGGGCAGCGGAAAATCGTCCCGGTTCATCACGCTCATGGCCAGCGGAAACGCCAGGGCATGGATGAAGCCGGCGGGCAGGACGTCGCTCGCGCTCTCGCCGATCAGGTGCTGGAAGGCGGTCAGGTTGGCGACGTCGGCCTTCACGCCACGGACCTCGTGGGTGTAGGGCGGCAGTTCGGTGCCGCCATGGGTGCCCAGGACCCGGCGCCGTGCCGCGGCGGCCGCCGCGTTGACGTAGAGCTTGGACAGTGCGGGCATCTCGCCCAGGATGACGGTCTGGGATCCGCTCATGCGCCGACCAGGTTCTGCCCGCAGACGCGCAGCACCTCCCCGGAAATCCCACCCGCGGCGTCGCTGGCCAGGAACGCGATGGCCTCGGCGACGTCGCCCGGCCGGCCGCCCTGCTGCAGGGAGTTGAGCCGGCGCGCCACTTCGCGGGTGGCGAACGGGATCCTGGCGGTCATCTGCGTTTCAATGAAGCCGGGCGCGACGGCGTTGACGGACCCGCCGCGTTCGCCGATCAGCGCCGCCGTGGCGCGGACCATGCCGATCACGCCGGCCTTGGACGCGGCATAGTTGGTCTGGCCGCGGTTTCCGGCGATCCCGCTGGTGGAGGCCACGGACACGATCCTGGGCGAGTCGCGGAAGTGCTCCGAGGCCAGCAGGGCCTCATTGATCCGCAGCTGCGCGGCGATGTTGACCGCGAGCACGGAGTTCCAGCGGCCGGCGTCCATGTTGGCCAGGAGCTTGTCCCGGGTGATCCCTGCGTTGTGGATCATGATGTCCAGCCGGCCATGCCGTGCCGCGGCGTGGTCGACGATCCGCTGGCCGGCGTCGTCGCGGCTGATATCCAGCTGCAGGGCCGTCCCATGGACCTCGTTGGCCACTGCCGCCAGATGCTCTCCCGCCGCCGGAATGTCGACGAGGATGAGTATGGCGCCGTCGCGGTAGAGGGTGCGGGCAATTGCGGCCCCGATGCCGCGCGCTGCGCCGGTCACCACGGCCACCTTGCCGGCCAGCGGCTTCTCGACGTCGTCGGGCAGCTGGCCGGCGCCGGAGCTGACGGTCAGGAACTGCCCGTCCACGAACGCCGAGCGGCCCGAGAGGAAGAACCTCAGCGCCCCCAGTGCTGCCGGGCTCGTGGTCCGGGCGCCGTCGGCGAGCAGGATGCCGTTGCCGGTGGCGCCGGCACGGAGTTCCTTCGCCAAAGACCGCAGGAGACCGTCCACGCCCTGCCTGGCAGCCGCCGTTGCCGGTTCCGTGGCCGAGCCCGCCGTGCGGGACATGGTGATGACGCGGGCGTTCGGGGCGAGGTCACGCAGCGACGCGGCAGCGGTGAGGACCGGCTTCTCAAGATCGCCGGGGTGGGCCAGTTCGTCCAGCACCAGGATGATGGCGCCGAGCTTCTCCTTGGGTATCGCGTGGCGACGGACATCGAGGTTCCAGTCCAGCAGGGTGGCGGCGAGCTCGTCGGCGCCGCCGGTTGATCCCTGGACCAGGACCGGTCCGTCGATGAGGGGGCGGCCGGGCTCGTGCCGCCGGAGGACCACTGGCTGCGGGAGGCCGAGCCGCTTGGCGAGGTCCTTGCCGAGTCCGTGGCTGACCAGCCGGGTGTACTTGTCGCTCATCCGGTTCTCCCTAGAGTGCTTCGAGGATTGCGACGACGCCCTGGCCGCCGGCGGCGCAAATGGACACGAGGCCACGGGCGGGACGCCCGTTGACGTCTCCCTTTTCGTGCAGCATTTTGGCCAGCGAGGCCACGATCCTGCCGCCCGTGGCCGCAAACGGGTGTCCGGCGGCCAGCGAGGAGCCGTTGACGTTCAGCTTGGCCCGGTCGATGCTGCCGAAGGCGCCGTCCAGGCCCAGGCGGGTGCGGCCGAATTCGTCGTCCTCCCATGCCGCGAGGGTGCTCAGCACCGTGCCGGCGAAAGCCTCGTGGATCTCGAAGAAGTCGATGTCCGCGAGGCTGAGATTGTGGCGTGCGAGCAGCCGGGGCACCGCGAAGGCGGGGGCCATGAGCAGCCCGTCCTTGCCGTGGACAAAGTCGACGGCGGCAGCCTCGCCGTCGATCACCGCGGCGAGCTTGGGGAGGTCGTGGGCGTCGGCCCATTCCTCGGACGCCAGCAGAACGGTGGAGGCGCCATCGGTCAGCGGGGTGGAATTGCCGGCCGTCATGGTCGCCTCGGCGCCCAGGTTCTTGCCGAAAACGGGCTTGAGGGTGGCCAGTTTCTCCGGGCTCGTGTCGGCGCGCAGGTTGGAGTCGCGGCTCAGTCCCCGGTAGGGGGTCAGGAGGTCATCGAAGAAGCCTGCGTCGTAGGCCGCAGCCAGGTTCCGGTGGCTGTTGAAAGCCAGCTCGTCCTGGGCCTCGCGGGTGATCTTCCACTGCGCCGTGGTCAGCGCCTGGTGCTCGCCCATCGACAGACCGGTGCGCGGCTCCCCCGTGTTCGGCGCATCGGGAGCCAGATCCTTGGGACGGAGCCGGCTGAGGACCTGCAGTTTCCGGGACATGGTCTTGGCGCGGTTGAGGTCAAGGAGCACCTCGCGGAGTCCTTCGCTGACGGCGATGGGGGCGTCAGAGGCCGAGTCCACGCCGCCGGCGATCGCGGAATCGATCTGGCCCAGCTTGATCTTGTTCGCCAGGCCAAGCACCGTTTCCAGGCCGGTGGCGCAGGCCTGCTGGAGGTCATACGCCGGGGTCTCGGCGGAGAGGGCCGAGCCGAGCACCGCTTCCCGGGTGAGGTTGAAATCCCGGGAGTGCTTGAGGACCGCCCCCGCAGCCACTTCCCCGATCCGCTCGTCCTGCAGGCCGAAGCGGGCGATCAGGCCATCAAGGGCGGCCGTGAGCATGTCCTGGTTGGAGGACTTCGTGTACGCGCCTCCGGTCCGGGCGAACGGGATACGGTTGCCGCCCACGACCACGGCCTTGCGGAGTTGCGCCGGGCCTGCGCCGGCGTGCTGTGTCTTCCCGGCGGCGGATGCGGCGGCTGGCTGGGGGCGGGGCACTGACTGTCCGTTGACGGACATGGGCTGTCTCCTTCGATCAAAGCGATTACCGATACCCAGCGTACCTGATACGCTGGGTATCGTGAACATCCCCAAAGCCACCGTGCCCGCCGGGCAGGCCGCCGTCGACGGCCGCGCTTCCCGCTGGCAGTCCCACCGCGAGGAACGGCGGCGGGAGCTGATCAAGTCGGCCCGGAAAGCGGTGCATGCCCTCGGCAGCGATGCGTCCATGGAGGACATTGCCGCAGCCGCGGGAACGTCGAAGTCCGTGTTCTACCGCTATTTCGGCGACAAAGCCGGACTCCAGCAGGCCGTGGGCGAGGTGGTCCTGAGCCAAATGCAGCGGCGCATCCAGGAGGCGGCCCAGAGCGCCCAGACGCCCCGCGAGGGCCTGTTCGCCATGGTGTCCGCGTACCTCCAAATGGCCGAGACCAGCCCGAATGTCTACACGTTCGTCACGCGCCATGCTTCCGGCGAGGCCGAAACGGCCGGCCCGTCCATGGCCACTGCGGGAGCCTTGAGCCACTTCTTCGCCGCCATCAGCGACATGATTGCCCGGCCGATGCGCAGCCATCTGGGCGGCGGCCAGGACAAGGAAGCCGTGATCGGCTACTGGCCCAACGCCGCGATCGGCCTGGTCCGGAATGCCGGCGAACAGTGGCTCGCCAGCCCGCCCGGACCGG
>NZ_KI914903.1:38321-68753 GCF_000520575.1 Arthrobacter sp. I3 | reverse complement strand
ACCGGCCAAGCCCGGCCAGGAGGCCATGGCGCGGCAGATCACGGACTGGCTCTGCTTCGGCATCGCGCCCGAGCTGCAGGCACCTCGTCCCGAAGAAGCAGCACAAAAGGAACGAACGGACCCGGCAGGCCAGGGCGCGCCGTAGCAGCGGCACGCCGGCCCCCGCCCGCGAACTGAACTGTCAGCACTAAAGATTGTCAGAACCACAGAAGGAAACGACATGACTGAACTAGCCGACCGCACCACCGGCAACGCACCCCGCCGCCGGCCGCAACCACAACAGACGGCGGCAACCACGGCAGCCGGCCGTTCCGGCCAGCCCGGTTCCCCTGGGGCGCCCGCCGTCGACGTCGCGGCCCTTGGCGAACAGCTGCTCGGCAAGTGGGCCGACATCCGGCTGAAGTCCAGGGGCCTCGCCGGCCGCCCGGAACTGCACAAGATCGAGGGCCAGACCCACACAGAACACCGCCAACGCGTCTTCGGGCAGCTCAGGATCCTGGTGGACAATGGCGCCGTCCACCGCGCATTTCCGGAGTCCGTGGGCGGCTCCGATGACCACGGCGGCAACGTGGCCGGCTTCCAGGAACTGGTCATCGCCGACCCGTCGCTGCAGATCAAGGCCGGCGTGCAGTGGGGCCTGTTCGGCTCCGCAGTGAACCACCTCGGCACCGCGGAACACCACGAGAAATGGCTGCCCGGCATCATGAGCCTGGAGATCCCAGGCTGCTTCGCCATGACCGAGACCGGGCACGGCTCGGACGTGGCCAGCATTGCCACCACCGCCACCTACGACCCCGCCGCCGGAGAGTTCGTGGTCCACACACCGTTCCGGGCAGCGTGGAAGGACTACATCGGCAACGCCGCCACCGATGGCCTGGCCGCCGTCGTGTTCGCCCAACTGGTGACAAAGGGCGTCAACCACGGCGTGCACGCGTTCTACATGGACCTCCGGGACCCCGGGACCAAGGAGTTCCTGCCGGGCATCGGGGGCGAGGACGATGGGGTCAAGGGCGGCCTGAACGGCATCGACAACGGCCGGCTGCACTTCACGAACGTCCGGATCCCCCGCACCAACCTCCTGAACCGCTACGGCGACGTCGACCCCGAGGGCAACTACACGTCCCCCATCGCCAGCCCGGGCCGCCGCTTCTTCACCATGCTCGGCACGCTGGTCCAGGGCCGGGTCTCCCTCGACGGCGCTGCCGTGACGGCGTCGAAGCTTGCCCTGAAAACCGCCATCCAGTACGCCACCGAACGCCGGCAGTTCAATGCCTCCTCGCAGACCGACGAGGAAGTGCTGCTGGACTACCAGCGGCACCAGCGCCGGCTCTTCACCCGGCTGGCCACCACGTACGCCGCCAGCTTCGCCAGCGAGCAGCTGCTGCAGAAATTCGACGACGTCTTCTCCGGCCGCCACGACACCGACCAGGACCGCCAGGACCTCGAAACCCTGGCCGCGGCCCTGAAGCCGCTGAGCACCTGGCACGCCCTGGATACGCTGCAGGAATGCCGCGAGGCCTGCGGTGGTGCCGGATTCCTGATCGAGAACCGGTTCGCCTCGCTCCGCGCCGACCTCGACGTGTACGCCACGTTCGAAGGTGACAACACGGTCCTGCTGCAGCTGGTCGCCAAGCGCCTGCTGGCGGACTACGCCAAGGAATTCCGCACCGTCAACGTCGGCGTGCTGGCCCGCTATGTCGTGGGCCAGGCCACCGGTGCTGCGATCCACCGCACCGGACTGCGCGGCGTCGCCCAGTTCGTGGCCGACACCGGATCAGTACAGAAGGCAGCGCTGGCGATCAAGGACGAAGCAAGCCAGCGGACCCTGCTCACGGACCGCGTCCAGACCATGGTCGCGGAGGTTGCCACGGCCCTCAAGGGCGCCAACAAGCTCCCGCAGCAGCAGGGCGCCGCCTTGTTCAACGCCCACCAGCACGAACTCATCGAAGCCGCCCAGGCCCATGCGGAGCTGCTGCAGTGGGAGGCCTTTACCGAGGCCCTCGGCAAGGTGACAGACCCGGGCACGCACAAAGTCCTGACGTGGCTGCGCGATCTCTTCGGCCTGGCCCTGATCGAGAAGAACCTGTCCTGGTACCTCATGAACGGCAGGCTGTCGATGCAGCGCGGACGCACTGTGGGCGAATACATCAACCGCCTGCTCGTGAAGATCCGCCCGCACGCCCTGGACCTGGTGGACGCGTTCGGGTACGGCCCGGAGCACCTCCGCGCTGAGATCTCCACCGGCGCGGAGAAGGTCCGCCAGGACGAGGCCCGGGACTACTTCCGCAAGGAGCGGGCCAGCGGCCAGGCGCCCCTGGACGAAAAGATCCTGCTTGCCCGCGCCGTTCACGGCACAAAAGCTCACGGCACCAAAGCCCAGGGCACCAAAGCCCGCAGCTGACCCAGCCGAAATGCGACGACGGCGCCGCCCCCTCAGCCGGGGCGGCGCCGTCGTCGAAGTGCAGTGACGCTGAAGTGCAGTGACGCTGTGGTGCTGTTCCGTCGCGGGGTCAGGAGCCCTGCTGGAGCACCGAGCGGTAGACCTCGAGCGTGGTCTCCGTGATGGATTCCCAGGAGAAGTGCTCCTCGGCCCTGCGCCGGCCGGCTTCGCCCATGGCGCGCGCCCGGGCAGGATCAGACACCACTTCGATGAGGGCCTCGGCAAAGTCGGTGACGAACTTCTCCGGGTCCAGAGGGATTCCCGTGCCGTCCGTGACCTGCTCGATCGGAACAAGCAGTCCGGTCTTGCCGTGCTCGACGACCTCCGGGATACCGCCGGTGGCGCTGGCCACCACGGCGGCACCGCACGCCATCGCCTCAAGGTTGACGATGCCCAGCGGTTCGTAGATGGACGGGCACGCGAACGCGGTCGCGTGGCTGAGCACCTGAATGACCTCGTTGCGCGGCAGCATCCGCTCGATCAGGATCACGCCGCTGCGCTGGCTCTGCAGCTCCTCGATCAGGCGTGCTGTCTCGGCCGCCAGTTCCGGGGTGTCCGCGGCACCGAGACACAACACCAGCTGGACGTCGGCCGGGAGCTTGGCGGCGGCCCGCAACAGGTACGGCACGCCCTTCTGCCGGGTGTTCCGGCCCACAAAAACAACGCTGGGGCGCTCCGGATCGATTCCGAGCGGACGGATGATGTCATCAGCCTCGTCCCGGTTCCACTGGCTGACGTCAATGCCGTTGTGGACCACCTTGACCTTGGCCGGGTCAACGTCCGGATAGCTGCGCAGGATGTCCTGGCGCATGCCTTCCGAGACGGCGATGATGGCGGCGGCGGCCTCGTAGGCGGTCTTTTCCACCCAAGAGGACACCGCGTAGCCGCCACCAAGCTGCTCGGCCTTCCACGGGCGCAGCGGCTCCAGGCTGTGCGCGCTGAGCACATGCGGGATGCCGTGAAGCAGCGACGCGATGTGTCCGGCCATGTTGGCGTACCAGGTGTGGGAGTGAACCAGGTCCGCGCCGGCAATGTCCGGAACGATCCTCAGGTCCGCCCCGAGGGTCTGGATGGCGGCGTTTGCGGAGCCCAGGTCTTCAGGCACGGAATACGACGTGACAGTCGCTCCGTGGTACTCGGGCTCGCGGGGCGCGCCGAAGGCACGCACCTGAAGGTCCACGCGTTGGGCCAGCACTCGGCTGAGCTCGGCCACATGGACACCGGCGCCGCCATAAATTTCCGGCGGGAATTCTTTGGTCACAATATCTATTCGCACATGCACCAAGGTAGTCGTTACGGTGGAACTGATCTAGTGTGAAGACGTTCGGGCATGCCGGACTGTATTGGGGAGTAACGAAGGCGTTCAGGAGCTATCACCATGCCGCATCAAAAGAGAGTTTTGGCAATTGTCCTCGCAGGTGGCGAGGGAAACCGGCTCATGCCGTTGACGGCGGACCGGGCCAAGCCTGGTGTCCCGTTTGCCGGAAGCTACCGGCTCATTGACTTTGCCCTTTCAAATCTTGTGAATTCCCGCTATCTGCAAATTGTGGTGTTGACGCAATACAAGTCCCACAGCCTTGACCGGCACATTTCCGAAACGTGGCGGATGTCCACCCAGCTGGGCAACTATGTGGCCTCGGTTCCGGCTCAGCAGCGCGTCGGCAAGAGCTGGTTCCTCGGCAGCGCCAACGCCATTTATCAGTCGCTGAATCTCATTCACGACGCCAACCCCGACATCGTGGTCGTGGTCGGCGCAGACCACGTCTACCGGATGGACTTCTCCCAGATGGTGGAGCAGCACGTCGCGAGCGGGGCCAAGGCCACGGTCGCCGCGGTCCGCCAGCCGCTGCACATGGCGGACCAGTTCGGCGTGATCGAAACCGATGCGGACAACCCGGAGAAGATTGCCGCGTTCGTGGAGAAGCCGTCGTCAACGCCGGGCCTCGCGGCCGACCCCAGCCAGTTCCTGGCCTCCATGGGCAACTACGTCTTCGACGCCGATGCCCTTATCGAAGCCCTCCACGTTGACGCCGAGCGCCTCGATACCAAGCACGACATGGGCGGGGACATCATCCCGTACTTCGTCAACCAGGGCGAGGCCGGCGTCTACGACTTCACCCTTAACGACATTCCGGGCTCCACCGAACGGGACCGCACCTACTGGCGCGACGTCGGCACCATCGATTCTTTCTACGACGCCCACATGGACCTGATCTCCCCTGTTCCGGTCTTCAACCTCTACAACTCCGAGTGGCCGATCTACACCCGCCAGACAATCTCCCCGCCGGCCAAGTTTGTCCGCGGGAAGTCCAACACCGTGGGCACGGCCCTGGATTCCATCGTGGCCAGCGGCGTCGTCGTCTCCGGCGGCATCGTGGAAGGCTCCGTGCTCTCCAACGACGTCTACGTCGGCACCTCGAGCCGGGTCCTGGACTCGGTCCTGATGGACAAGGTCAACGTCGGCGAAGGCGCAGTCATCAAACGCGCCATCATCGACAAGAACGTCAAGGTGCCGGCCGGGGCCGCGATCGGGCTCGACCCCGAACTGGACCGCGCCCGCGGCTTCAAGGTCACCGACTCCGGAATCACGGTCCTGTCCAAGGGCCAGCACGTCCCGGACCCGAGCGACGCGGAACGGGCGCTCTCCGCGGCCAACCTGCGCCTGGTGCCCGACGCCGTCCGCACGGCCACCGAGAACTGGCCCGAACTGCGGGACTCCGTGGACAAGGTGGCCGAGGTCCAGGCCGCCGCTGTGGGCGCGGACGCACCGGTCAAGCAATCACCCACGGCATAGGCAGGCGGGGGCCCGGCAGGCACGTCCGGCCGGGCTCCCCGCACCCTGTAAAATTAGGGCAATGAGCTCCCCCGATCTGTCCTCCGACTTTCCCTCTGCCGAGCTTGGTCTAGCCGATCTTGGTCTTGCCGAGTTGACCCCGGAGGAAATCCAGGCCTGCCTGAAGGTACTGAACACGATCCACGCCTATGACGAGGAGCACCCGGACTACGTCTCAGTGCGCCGTGCCACCGGGAAAATGTTCAAGGCCGTCAAGCGCCACCGGCGGGTCAGCAAGCGCGATGAGATCGCCGAGGCGGACCGCGCCGTGATCGCACAGACGGCGACGGCGGCCCCCGACAGGATCGACGACGAGACGCGCGGCAACAAGCTCGCCACGTCCGCCACCGGGGAAATCGCCGGCCACCTGATCAGGTCCCGGCCGTGCTACATCTGCAAGCAGCACTACACCCAGGTGGATGCCTTCTACCACCAGCTGTGCCCCGAGTGCGCCCTGTTCAGCCACAGCAAGCGCGACGCCCGCACCGATCTGACCGGCCGCAGGGCCTTGCTGACCGGCGGCCGGGCGAAGATCGGCATGTACATCGCGCTCCGGCTCCTGCGGGACGGCGCACACACCACCATCACCACCCGGTTCCCGAAGGACGCCGCCCGCCGCTTCGCTGCGATGGAGGACAGCGCCGACTGGCTGCACCGGCTCCGGATCGTGGGCATCGACCTCCGCGACCCGTCCCAGGTGATGGCCCTGACGGATTCCCTTGACGCCGCAGGACCGCTGGACATCATCATCAACAACGCGGCCCAGACAGTGCGGCGCTCCGGCAACGCCTACAAGCCGCTCGTCGACGCCGAGGACGAGCCGCTGCCCGCCGCCCTCCAGGCTGCCAATGGGGGCCCGGAGCTCGTCACGTTCGGCCACGCCCACGACAAGCACCCGCTTGCCCTCGCCAGCAGCGTGCTCGACCATCCAGTGCTGGCCGGTGACGCGATCACGTCCCTGGCCCTGTCCACCGGGTCGGCGTCGCTGGAGCGGATTGCCTCCGGCACCGCGATCGATGCGGGCGGACTGGTCCCGGACCTCGCCAGCATCAACAGCTGGACCCAGGTGCTGGACGAGGTGGACCCGCTGGAGATGCTCGAAGTGCAGTTGTGCAACGTGACGGCTCCGTTCCTGCTGGTCAGCCGGCTGCGGGGCGCCATGAGACGCTCCACCGCGCGGCGGAAGTACATCGTCAATGTCAGCGCCATGGAAGGCCAGTTCTCCCGCGCCTACAAGGGCCCCGGACACCCGCACACGAACATGGCCAAGGCTGCGCTGAACATGATGACGCGAACGAGCGCCCAGGAAATGCTCGACGCCGACGGCATCCTCATGACAGCCGTGGACACCGGCTGGATCACGGACGAGCGCCCGCACTACACCAAAGTCCGCCTCATGGAAGAGGGCTTCCACGCGCCCCTGGACCTAGTTGACGGCGCCGCCCGCGTGTACGACCCCATCGTGATGGGCGAATCCGGCGAGGACCAGTACGGAGTGTTCCTCAAGGACTACAAGCCAAGTCCCTGGTGACCGGCACCGACGGGCCGCGGCATCCGTCACATACGTGTCCGCCGCGGGACCTATGGCCCTAATCGGGGTCCGGGGCGGCCCGTATCGTGGCTCGACATGGACTCAACCACGCCCTCGCCGGAATACTCGCTGACCATGGACCAGTGCTGGGCGCTGCTCGACACCGAAGTCGTGGGGCGCGTGGCGCTGATCGTAGACAACCATCCGGAGATCTTCCCGGTAAATTTCGTCCTCGAACGGCGGGCGATAGCCTTCCGCACCGCCGGCGGCACGAAGCTGTGGGGCGCGATCACAGGCAAGCCGGTTGCATTCGAGATCGACGGCTACGAGGCCCGCGACGAGACGGCCTGGAGCGTGATGGCGCGGGGGGAAGCCGAGGTCATCGAGAGCCAGGAGGAGAAGGACGAAATTGACTCCCTGCTCCTGGAGCCCTGGCAGCCCGGCGAGAAGGCCTACTACGTGCGTGTGGCTCCCAAAGCCCTGACCGGACGACGCTTCAAGGTCAACCGGCCCGACGTGTGGAGCACCCGGCTCTCGGATCCGCGCCGGGCCACGTTCGAATAGAATCCTCCGGCAGGATTGCGGCGTCAGCCGTGTTCTGGCGAGTGGACCACCAACACCGGGCAATGCGCATGTGCCACACAGGCGGAACTCACCGATCCGAGCAACAGCCCACCGAATCCGCCGTGGCCGCGGCGGCCCAGCACGAGCATGTCCGCGGCTTTGCTCTCCTCGATTAGCACGCGGCGGGGGTGCCCCTGGATGAGGCGGGCCTCGACGTTGTCCGGGGTGTCCGGTCCGAAAGCCTTCGCCACCGCCTCGGCCAGGATTTGGCCGGCCCGGACGTCGAAGTCGTCGATGCCGACGGCGACATAGCCGTCGTACACCGGCGGGTAGTCCCAGCACGCCAGCGCGACGACCTTGGCGGCCAGGGGCACCGCGAGGCCCTGCGCATGCCGCAACGCGGACACCGAAGCGTCCGAGCCGTCAACGCCTACTACGATCAAGCGGACGTCCCTGACTTCGTTCATTGCCATCCTTTGCCTCGTACCGGCCGAGCCTCCCGCGCCAGATGGCGACGCTCCCATGATTTCCTTCGCCCGGCCAGGCGCCTAGGGCCAAAAGGCATGCTCGCACCCCGGCCGGCGGGCGACCCGGAAGCGCTCCGGGCAACGGGCCGGAGGCGGCCTGTTGGGCACTATGACCCTTGTCCGCGCCGCCCCAGTGCACAAGAATGGCAGAGGCTGGGGTCAGCAGATGAAAGACAGCATCTCGTTACAAGAATCAGCGTGTTACTAAGAACATCGAGCGGCCCCGCAAGCGGCCGGACGGGAGAATCATGATTGCCTGGGCAGACGCAGGTCTCACTGCACCTGATGGCGGGCAGGCGGTGATCCGAGTCTTTATCCTTGATGACCACGAACTTGTCAGGCGCGGGCTGCAGGAGCTTCTCGAAGGCGAGGGGTTTGCCGTCGTCGGCAGTTCCGGATCCGCGGTGGAGGCGACCCGGCGGATTCCCGCACTGCATCCTGATGTCTGTGTGCTGGACGCCCGCCTGCCGGACGGAACCGGCATCGAGGTCTGCCGGGACGTGAGGTCGGTGGACCCGTCCTTGAACTGCATCATCCTGACGAGCTTCGACGACGAACAGGCCTTGCGCGGCGCCGTCCTGGCCGGGGCAAGCGGATACGTGCTGAAGGAGATCGGCGGCACTGACCTGATCGGCGCCCTGCGGCGGGCAGCAGCGGGCGAGTCCCTCTTCGAGGAGGGCGTGGCCGCCGGCGTCGTGGACAGCCTGGTGGAGGCCGAAGAGGTCGACCCGCGCACGTCCTCCCTCACGCCCCAGGAACGCAAGGTCCTGGAGCTGGTGGGCGGCGGACTGACCAACCGGCAGATTGCCGCCGAAATGTTCCTGGCGGAAAAGACCGTCAAGAACTATGTGTCGTCCCTGCTGGCCAAGCTTGGATTCGAACGCCGCACGCAGGCCGCCGTCTTCATCGCCAGCCCGGCATTTCCGGCGGCCGCCGTCGGGAGAACCGGCGAAGTAATCCGGCCCCGCAGCGTCGGGTAGGCTCCGCGGAAACCGGACCTTCGGGCGTGCTGGCTAAAGCGGCACCGACCATTCCAGGCTGGTACCGGAGTCGGGCGCGCTCGTGATGGTGCATTCGCCGTCGAGCATGCGCGCCCGGTCCTCGAGGTTGCTTAGCCCGTTGCGTTTTGAGGGTTGGGCGAATCCGGCGCCGTTGTCGCTGATCACCACCGTCACCCGGCCCCTGACGACCGCAACCGAGACCGAGATTGTATCCGCCCCGGAGTGCCGGATGGCGTTGCTGAGCCCCTCGGAAACCACGGCCACGACATTGTCGGCCTTGTCCGGTGTCACAGCATCCACGGGTCCCGTAATGGTCAGGCGCGGCGGGAACGGCATGGACTTCGACGAACTGCGCGTGACACGACGGATCCGGCCGCTCAGCAGTTCGATCTCGCCTGTGTTGCTCTTGAGCGAGTAAATGGTGTCGCGCAGACTGCGGATCGCCTCGTCGAGTTCGCCGGTGATGTTGCGGATGCGCTCAAGCGCCAGATCCTCCTTGGTGAAACGGGTCAGGCTCTGCACGCTCAGCCCGGCGGCGAACAGCCGTTGAATGACGAGGTCATGCAGGTCCCGGGCGATCCTGTCGCGGTCGGTGAAGACCAGAAGCTCCTCGCGCAGCCGGTGCACCCGGGCCAGTTCCAAGGCGAGGGCCACGTGGGAGCCGAAGACGGCCCCCATTTCGATGTCGGTCCGGGCGTAGCGCACCGACTCCTTGTCCCGTGCCAGCAGCAGGAGGCCATGGTGGGCACCCTGGGTACTCAGCGCCACTGCCAGCAGCGGGCCAGTGACTGCGCCGTCGACCTCCCCCAACACTTCGGATGCGTCGTCGAACAGCACCGGCTCGCCGCCTTCGAGGACACCTTCCAGGAGCTCTGAGTCCAGATGCAGTGACCGTCCCGAAAACGCGGTGCCACGCTCACCGGCAACGCCGATCACCACGTGGGCCACGCCATTGGCGGCGGGTGCCACCAGCAGGGCGAGTGAGGACGCGGACTCCTGGAGCGCCCGGCCCGCTATCGGGTCCAGGCCGCCCGAGGTGTAGTCGCGGTCCGTGCTCAGCATCAGCCCGGAGACGTCCATGCAGGCCTCCAGCCAGCGTGCCCGGCGGCGGGCGTCGTCGTAGAGCCGGGCATTTTCGATGGCGACGCCGGCCGCCGCCGCCAAGGCGACGGCCAGGGCCTCGTCTTCGGCGGAAAAGTCCTCCCCGCCTTCTTTTTCCGTGAGGTAGAGGTTGCCGAACACCACGTCCCGGACGCGGACCGGGACCCCCAGGAAGGACCCCATGGGAGGGTGGTGCGCGGGGAATCCGTAGGCCTCGGGATGCTTGCTCAGTTCATGCAACCGGAGCGGCAACGGGTCCGTAATGAGGAGGCCAAGGACGCCGTGGCCGGTCGGCAGCGGACCGATTTGCCGTGCCAGCTGGCCATCGATGCCCACAGTGATGAAGTGGCTCAACTCGTGGTCATCACCGATGACGCCAAGGGCGCCGAACCGGGCATGCAACAACCGGCACGCTGATTCGACCACGCGCTCCAGGACAGCATCCAGGCTCAGGTCCTCGGCCAGGGCGACGACGGCTTCCAGCAGGCCGGCCATGCGTTCCTTGGATTGAAGCAGCTCTTCCGCCCGTGCGCCGAACCCCTTCAGTAGCTCCTCAACTACGGGATTTGGCTCGGACACGGTATGGCCTGAGCCCTCACCCGTTGAATGCATGTCATTGCCCCCAGTTCGTTCCGGCCAATGTAGACGCTGACGGCCCTCTGCCAGAATAGCGCGAACGACTCAGGAAAGCCTCAGAATTCGGAGATTAACCCGGCGGCTGGGTCCATTTGCCCTAGCCGCCGTCAGCCCGGCCGCGTACGCTCGCCGGCATGAGCACTGAATCGAGCCCGGGCCGTCACGAGCCAAAGGACCAGACCCACGCTGTCGAAGACCTCGACCACCACGAATGCTGGCGGCTGTTGCGCAGCGTCTCCGTCGGCAGGCTGGCGGTCTGGGTGGACGACCACCCCGATATCTTCCCGATCAACTACAAAGTGGACCACGGCACGCTGGTGTTCCGGACCGCGGAGGGCACCAAGCTGCAGGCGGCCACCGGCGGCACGCCGGTGGCGCTGGAGGCCGACGGCATCAACGCGGACACCGGAGTCGCCTGGAGCGTCGTCATCAAGGGCCAGGCCGCGCCGGTGCAGAACCCCCAGGAAGTCATGGACACCGTGGGTCTGTTGCTGTTCCCGTGGCAGGCCGGAAAGAAGGAACATTTCGTCCGGATTACGCCGGAGACCGTTACGGGCCGGCGGTTCAAGGTGGTGCCGCCCCAGACCTGGTGGACCCCGTTGGACGACGCCACGCGCTCCGGTCTCGAATAACCCGCGTCCCCCAAAAAAACACCTCTTGCGCTTTCAGATCGGGCTGCCCTGAGGGCTTCAGGGCAGCCCGATCTGATATCGCAACGCGGGGGGCGCGGCGTGCGGTCAGGCGACGCGGGTGATCTCCACGCTGACGCTGAGGGCCGATCCCCCGCCGCCGGACAGGATGCCCTTGAGCGGCGGCACGTCGCGGTAGTCGCGGCCCCGGGCCACGGTGACGTGGAAGTCCCCCGCGGGTTTGTGGTTGGTCGGGTCCCAGCTGCGCCATTCGCCGTCCCACCACTCGAGCCACGCATGCGACTGGCCGGCGACTGTCTCGCCGAGCTCCGCCGTCGAACGCGGGTGAAGGTAACCGGACACGTAGCGGGCCGGGATACCGCAGCTGCGCAGGGACCCGATGGCGAGGTGCGCCAGGTCCTGGCAGACGCCCTGCCGCTGGTTCCAGGCCTGTTCGGCGTTGGTGGTGACGCCGGTGGAGCCCTTCATGTACGTCATTTCACCGCGCATCCAGGCAAAGACCGCCATGGCGGCCTCGTGCGGCGATTTCCCCTCGACGACGCCGGGAATGATGGCGAGCACCTCGGAGCCGGGGCCTGTCAGCTGGGACTGGGGAATCCAGTCGCTGAACTGGTTCAGGCGTTCCGGTGCGGCCAGGACGTCCCAGCCGACGATGTCGGCCTCTGTTGCGATCTTCTCGACCCGGTGCACCTCGACGGTGGTGGTGGACAGCACCTCGAGGTGCTCGTGCGGCATCTGCATGTCGAAGGCGGTCACCCGGGTGCCCCAGTAGTCGCGGTAGCTGCTCAGGGCCGCCTGCGAGGGCGAAACCTTCATGGAGGATTCCAGGACCACCTGCTGCGGGTCCGTCAGCGGGGTCATCCGGGCCTCGTTGTAGGACAGGGTGACGCGTTTGTTGTACTTGTAGGCCGTCTTGTGGACGATGTTCAGCCGGGTCATGAAACTTCTCCCACCCAGGCCAGTTCGTCTGCCTGATTGAAGTACTTACGGGAAATGGCGTCCGAGGCCTGCGACACGGCCTTTTGCACACGCTCCATGTGCTCCGGCAGCTCCGACATGAGGTCATCGGTGCGGTGGAACTCCAGGAAGGTGCGGGCCTGCCCGACGATCCGGCGGGCGTCGTTGATGAAGCCGACGCGCTGGGCCGAGGGGTCGAGCTTCGCCAGGCACTCGTCGGCGTCGCGCAGCGCGTAGACGATGGACCGTGGGAACAGCCGGTCCAGCAGCAGGAATTCGGCCGCGTGCTGGTCCCCGAACGCCGCCCGGCGGGTCCGCAGGAAGGATTCGTAGGCCCCGGCGCAGCGGAGCATGTTCACCCAGGACATGCCGGCCGAGAGGACATCGCGGGTGGAGAGCATGCGCGCGGTCATGTCCGCACGCTCCAGCGACCGGCCCAGGACCAGGAACTGCCAGCTCTCGTCGTGGCTGACGGTGGTGTCGGCGAGGCCGCTGACCATAGCGGTGCGCTCCAGGACCCAGTTGCAGAACCGGTAGGTGCCCACCACGTCCTTGCGGTGCTGGTTGAGCCCGTAGTAGGTCGTGTTGAGGCTTTCCCAGAGCCCGGAGGAGACGGTCTCGCGGGCGCGGCGGGCGTTTTCCCGGGCGGCTCCGAGGGAACCGGCAATGGAGGTGGCACTCTGCTTGTCGTAGGCGAGGGCGTTGAGCAGTTCGGGCAGGCCGAAATCGTCACTTTGTGCGCGGGCACCCATGACGGCGAGGAGTTCCTGCGCCACGCTGCGCTGTTCCTCCATGGGCAGATGGTTGAGCCGTTCGAGGTGGACGTCGAGGATCCGGGCGGTGCCGTCGGCCCGTTCCACGTAGCGGCCGATCCAAAACAGTGACTCGGCAATACGGCTAAGCATTCGCGGTTACCTCCTGCGCGTCAGAAATCTGCTGCTGCTGTTGCTGCTCTTTCTGGCTGTCGCGCCAGTTGCTCTCCACCGGCCACACCGAAACCCGCTCGCGGACTGCGATGGTGGGCCGCGGGATCACTTCGACGGGGACCTGCGGGGAGTCGGCCAGGACCCAGGTGTCCTTGGAACCGCCGCCCTGGCTGGAATTGACGATCAGCGAGCCCTCCTTGAGCGCCACACGGGTCAGTCCGCCGGGGAGAACCCAGACGTCCTCGCCATCATTGACGGCGAAGGGGCGCAGGTCCACGTGCCGGGGGCCGAACTTGTCGCCGCTGAGCGTCGGCACCGTGGACAGCTGCAGGACCGGCTGGGCGATCCATCCGCGGGGGTCGGCGATGATCCGCTTGCGCAGGGCGTCGAGTTCATCCCTGGACGCGTCCGGGCCGATCACGAGGCCCTTGCCGCCCGAGCCGTCCACCGGTTTGACCACGAGCTCGTCCAGGCGGTCCAGGACGTGTTCCCGGGCCTCCTTCTCTTCGAGCCGGAACGTGTCCACGTTGGCGATCACGGGCTCTTCGTTGAGGTAGTACCGGATGAGGTCGGGCACGTAGCTGTAGACCAGCTTGTCATCGGCGACGCCGTTGCCCACGGCATTGGCGATCGTGACGCCGCCGGCGCGGGCGGCGTTGACCAGGCCGGGGCAGCCGAGCATGGAATCGACACGGAACTGCAGCGGGTCCAGGAATTCGTCGTCGATGCGTTTGTAGATGACATCCACGCGCTGCTCACCCGCCGTGGTGCGCATGTAGACCCGGTTGCCGCGGCAGATGAGGTCGCGGCCCTCGACGAGTTCGACACCCATGAGTCCGGCGAGCAGGGTGTGCTCGAAGTAGGCGCTGTTGAACACGCCGGGGGTCAGGACCACCACGGTGGGATCGTCGACGCCGGAGGGCGCCGTCTTCCGCAGGGCGGACAGGAGCCGGCGGGGGTACTCCTCGACCGGACGGATGAGCTGCTGGCCGAAAGCCTCCGGCAGGCCCTTGGCCATGGCCCGGCGGTTCTCGAGGACGTAGCTGACGCCAGAGGGCACACGCACGTTGTCCTCCAGGACCCGGAACGTGCCCTCGGCGTCGCGGACGACGTCGATTCCGGAAATGTGGACCCGGACGCCGCCGGCCGGCTCAAACCCGTGCACCTGGCGGTGGAAGTGCGCGCTCGTCGTGACGAGCTGGCGCGGGATGACGCCGTCGGAGACCACGGTCATCTTGTCGTAGACGTCATTGAGGAAGGCTTCAAGGGCGCGGACGCGCTGGGCCACACCGCGTTCCAGGACGCTCCACTCATCGGCGGGGATCACGCGGGGGACGATGTCCAGGGGGAAGGGCCGTTCCTCACCCGCGAAGTCGAAGGTCACGCCGCGGTCCAGGAAGGTCCGGGCCATGGAATCGGCGCGGGCGCTGACGTCAGCCAACGAGAGTTCGCGCAGGGCCAGGGCCACCTGCCCGTAGGATCTCCGGGCCTGCTGGCCGGGGGCAAACATCTCGTCGTAGGCGCCGGTGCGGCTGGCGGCCTCGGAGTATTCCTGGAATAGGTCAGACATGGTCACTAGCCAACCACTTTTTTGTTCCGAAATCATTTCGGCGGCCCGCGGCGCGGCGCTCAGCGCTGGCCTCGCAGTCCGGGCCGCCTGCCGGGACGGCCGCGGTTACGGCTTTTCCGGCCGGGTACGGCAATGTAGGGGCGTGCCCCTGAAGAGATCCGCCACCGCCTCCGCCCTGAGAGAGGCCGCGCCAGGCCTGGCCGGCGCCGCGGCTGCCGCCGCCGTCGCCGTCGCCGCCCACCTGCTCCTTCCCGCGCTGCCGGCGATGACAATGGCCGTGCTCCTCGGGTTGCTGGCGGCCAACCTGCCGGGCGTGTCTGGCTGGACCGCCGGGCCGGCGCGGCCCGGGCTGGACTTCGCCGGCAAGCACCTCATGCGGGCCGGGATCGTGCTGCTGGGCCTGAAAGTCAGCCTCGGCGATGTCCTGGGCCTGGGCTGGGCCGCGCTGCTGCTCGTGACCGCCGTGGTGCTGGCCGCTTTCGCCGGGACGTACGGGATCAGCAGGCTCTTCCGGCTGCCGCCCCGCGTGGCGCTGCTGGTGGCCACGGGATTCGCCATCTGCGGGGCGTCCGCGATCGGGGCGATGGCCGCCGTGCGCAGAATCCGGCAGGAGGAAACCGTGCTGCCGGTGGCGCTCGTGACCCTGTGCGGCACGCTGGCGATCGGTGTGCTGCCGTTGCTCGCGCGGCCGCTGGGCCTGGGTCCGGAGATCTTCGGGGCGTGGACCGGCGCCTCCGTGCACGACGTCGGGCAGGTTGTCGCCACCGCCCAGACCGCCGGTACCGCGGCGCTGGCCGTCGCCGTCGTCGTCAAACTCACCCGGGTGATCCTGCTGGCGCCGATGGTCGCCGCCGCGGGCTTCCATCACCGGCTGGGCACCGCAGCCGACGGCGCCAAGCGCCCCCCGGTGGTCCCGCTGTTCGTCATCGGATTCGTGGCCCTGGCGGGCCTGCGCACCACCGGGTGGCTCTCCCCCGCGGCCCTGGACGCGGCCGCCACCGTCCAGGACCTGCTGCTCGGCATGGCGCTCTTCGGGCTGGGCTCCGCCGTCCGGGTGGGCCAGCTGCTGCACACCGGCGCACGCGCGCTGCTGGCCGCGCTGGCGTCCTGGCTGCTGATCGCCCTGCTCGGGCTGGCGGCCGCCTTCCTGATGTTCCCGCCGGCGTGACCGGGCACACACGCTCCCGTGATTAGATAGCGGGGTGTCAAACCAGAATCTGAGCCGCGACGAGGCCGCGGACCGCGCCGCCCTCATCACCACTCACAGCTATGATGTCTCCCTTGACGTCCGGCAGGCGGCCGACCCGAACGTCGCCGGCTACACGAGCCGCAGCATCATCTCCTTCTCGGCCAGCGAACCCGGGGCGACGACCTTCGTGGATTTCATCGCCGGCAGCGTGCACAGCGTCTTCCTCAACGGCAAGGGACTCGCCGTCGCCGACGTCGTGGACGGTTCCCGGATCCGGCTCGAGAACCTGCAGCCGGAGAACCAGGTCACCATCACGGGAACCGCCCTGTACAGCACCTCCGGTGAAGGCATGCACCGCTTCGTCGATCCCGCCGACGGCCAGTGCTACCTCTACACGCAGTATGAACCCGCCGACGCCCGCCGGGTGTTCGCGAACTTCGAACAGCCCGACCTGAAGGCCGAGTTCACCTTCCACGTCATGGCCCCCTCCGCCTGGCAGGTGTCCTCCAACGGCGCCGAGGTGCTGCGCACCCAACTGACGAGTGATCCCGCCACGAGCCGCTGGGACTTCGCGCCGACCAAGGCGATGTCCACCTACATCACCACCGTCCTCGCCGGACCGTACTTCAAGGCCGAGGACGCCTGGCGCGGCACGCTCGCCGACGGCACCGTTCTGGACATACCGCTGGCGCTCTACTGCCGCGCCTCCATGGCCGCATCCTTCGACACCGACGCCCTGTTCCGCCTCACCAGGAACGGGCTGTCCTTCTTCAACGAACTCTTTGATTTCCCCTACCCGTGGGGCAAATACGAGCAGGCGTTCGTCCCCGAGTACAACCTCGGCGCCATGGAAAACCCGGGCCTGGTGACCTTCACCGAAAGCTACGTCTTCACCTCCCGGGCCGCCGATTCGCAGTACCAGGCCCGCGCCAACACGCTCCTGCACGAGATGGCGCACATGTGGTTCGGGGACCTCGTCACCATGAAGTGGTGGGATGATTTGTGGCTCAAGGAATCCTTCGCGGATTACATGGGCACCCTCGGCGTGGACCGGACCACGGACTGGGACACGGCCTGGGTGAACTTCGCCAACAACCGCAAGGCGTGGGCCTACGTCCAGGACCAGCTGCCCACCACCCACCCGATCGTCGCCGACATCCCGGACCTGGAAGCCGCTAAGCAGAACTTCGACGGCATCACCTACGCCAAGGGCGCTTCGGTGCTCAAGCAGCTGGTGGCCTACGTCGGGTTCGAGGCCTTCATCGCCGGGTCCCGCCAGTACTTCCGGGACCACGCCTACGGAAACACCACCCTCGCCGAACTGCTGGCCGCCCTGAGCGCGGCGTCCGGCCGCGACCTCAGCGAATGGGCCCGCCAATGGCTCCAGACCTCCGGCATCTCCACCCTGTCCAGCGAGATCACCAAATCCACCGAAGTCAGCAGCGCGCTCAGCTCCGTCACCGTCCTGCAGGACGCCGTGGATCCCACCACCGGCCGGCAGGAGCCCCGCCCGCACCGGCTGCGGATCGGCCTCTACGATTTCGACGGCGCCGGCGCCCTGGTCCGCACGGACAGCGTCGAGACCGATGTCCGCGGCGCCCGGACCGACGTGACCGCTCTGGCCGGCAAACCGCGGCCTGCGCTGCTGCTGGTCAATGACGAGGACCTCAGCTACGCCAAGGTCCGGCTGGACCCGCATTCCGAGGCCACTGTCCGCGGCTCCCTGGACAAGCTGGATGACCCCATGGCGCGGGCGCTGTGCTGGACGGCGCTGTGGGACTCCGCCCGGGATGCCGTCACACCGGCCGCACTCTATGTCGACGCCGTCGAGCGCTTCGGGCCCGCGGAGCCGGGCATCGGCGTCCTCCTCAACGTGCTGGGCAATGCCTCGACGGCGGTGGAACGCTACGTGCCCCGGGGCCCGCGCGATGCCGTGCGCCACGGCTTCCTCACCACGGCCGCCGAACAGCTGCAGGCGGCAGCCCCGGGTTCCGACCAGCAATTGGCCTGGGCCCGGACCCTTGCCGCAACCAGCCGCTACGACGCCGGCCGGCTGGGCCTGCTCCGGGGCATCCTGGACGGCAGCACGGTAATCGAAGGCCTCGCCGTGGACGCCGAACTGCGCTGGAATCTCTGGCATGCCATGGCGGCCAACGGCCAGGCCTCGCAGGAGCAGCTCGACCAGGAACTCGCCCGGGACAACACGGCGGCAGGCAAGTCCGGGCACGCCATGGCTCTCGCCGCGCGCCCCGAGGCAGCCGTCAAGGCGGCCGCCTGGGAGGCCGCCGTCCACGGCACCGGCCTGTCCAACCAGCTCCTCGGCGCCACGATTGCCGGGTTCAACACCGGCGCGGCCTCCCTGCTGGCCGGGTTCATCGACCCGTACTTCGAATCCCTCGAGGACGTCTGGGCGGACCGGAGCATCGAGATCGCCAGCCGGATTATCCGCGGCTTCTACCCCGCGGCACAGGACCTGGACGGCGGAACGCCCGAAACCCACGCCGTGATCGTCCGCACCGACCAGTGGCTGGCCGCCCACCCTGATGCGCCGCGTGCCCTGCGCCGGATCATCATCGAACAGCGCAGCCAGCTGCACCGTTCCCTCAGGGCGCAGGCTCTGACGGCACCGGCCCAGGCGCCATCGACCGCTCCGTAACGGCCCTTTTGACGGCCGAAAACGGCAGCTATGGAGCAATCGATGGGGTAGACCGGGCCGCTATGGAACTGGCCGTTAGGGGACCCGGTGCAGCCACTCCGCGGTGCCAAACTTGGTCTCCACGCGGCGGCGGGCTGCATCCAGCTCGGCGTCGGTGAGGACGGACGGTGTCGCGCCGTAGCGTTCGGCGAAGACGTCCATCATCGCTGCAACGATTTCGGCGCGGGCCAGGCCGGTCTGGCGGCGGAGCGGATCCACGCGCTTCTTGGCGCTCCTGGTGCCCTTGTCGGACAGTTTCTCCTTGCCGATCCGCAGAACCTCCACCATCTTGTCGGCGTCAATGTCGTAGCTCATGGTGACATGGTGCAGCATGCCGCCGTTGGCGAGCCGCTTCTGCGCGGCGCCGCCAATCTTGCCGTGCTCGGTGGCGATGTCATTGAGCGGAACGTAGAAGGCGCTGATGCCGACCTTTTCCAGGGCCGCCATTACCCAGGCGTCGAGGAAGCGGTAGGAGTCCGCAAAGCTGATGCCGTCCACAAGGGTCTGCGGGAGGTACAGCGAGTAGGTGATGCAGTTCCCGGCCTCCATGAACATCGCTCCCCCGCCGCTGATCCGCCGGACCACGCTGATGCCGTGCCGGGCCACGCCCTCGGGGTGGAGTTCGTTGCGGACGGACTGGAAGCTGCCGATCACCACGGAGGGCTCCTCCCAGTCCCAGAACCGCAGGGTGGGATTGCGCCGCCCGGCGCCGACTTCCTCGGTGAGGACCTCATCCAGGGCGACGTTGACGTGGGTGGGGAGGACGGACGGGGCGATGATGTTCCAGTGGTGGTCCGCCCAGCCGGTGGCCTTCGCCAGGGCGCGGCGGACGGTGACGGCGACGGCGTCGGCAGAAAAACCGAACAGCACGGTGCCTTCGGGCAGCGCCTCCGTCACGGCGTCCGCGATGTCCGCGGCGCTCGTCTCGACGGGCAACCCGGTGAGCGCCCGGTTGATCTCCGGCAGCGCCTCGTCGGGTTCGAGGAAGAAGTCCCCGCTCAGCGAGACGTGGGCCAGGACGCCGTCGACGACGTCGAAGTCGGCGACCACGAGCTTGCCGCCCGGGACCTTGTACTCGCCGTGGTGACGGCCGCCGCCGTCGTCGTCGGGGCTGGGAGCGGTGGCCGCAGGATGGGATGTCATGACCTCCATCCTGCCGCATGCGTCCGGGAACCCGGGAACCCGGGTCACCCGGTCAGCCGGAAGGGCAGCAGAGACGCAGAAAGCCCGCACCGTTGCCGGTGCGGGCTTTCCATAAGACCTTGGGGAAGAAAGTTACTTCTTGCCGCCGAAGCCCTTGAAGCGAGCGTTGAAGCGCTCGACGCGGCCTGCGGAGTCCATGATGCGCTGCTTGCCCGTGTAGAACGGGTGGGACTCAGAGGAGATTTCGACGTCGATGACCGGGTAGGTGTTGCCGTCTTCCCACTCGATGGTCTTCGAAGAAGACACGGTGGACTTGGTCAGGAACTTGACGCCGGAAGCCAGGTCGTTGAAAACAACAGCTTCGTACTTCGGGTGAGTATTAGACTTCATAATTGGACCTTTGTTCGCACAACTGGATTTTGCCAGTTGCCAGGTATGAGTGGGATGGCCGGCGGAAAGCACCGGACGGCCAGCTATCAATGATAGCCGATCCCCGGACCGCTGACGAACAGCATTGGCGCACGTCAGCGCGGCGCGGCCGCCGCACGATGCAGGGCGCCTCAGTCCTTCGGGCGGAGCTCCCAGAACGCCACCGCCGACGCCGCGGCGACGTTGAGCGAATCGACGCCCGGGCGCATCGGGATTTTCACGGCGAGGTCGACGGCGGCCAGGGTTCCTTCGCTCATGCCCGCGCCTTCCGTCCCAAGCACCAGGGCCAGCCGCTCCGGGCGGCGCGCCGCGAGCACGTCGAGGTCCACCGCGTCCTCCGTGAGCTCCATGGCCGCCACGGTGAAGCCTTGCTCCTGCAGCGCGGCCAAGCCTTCCGCCCAGTCCTCCAGCCGGGCCCACGGCACCTGGAACACGGTGCCCATGCTGACCCGCACGCTGCGGCGGTAGAGCGGATCCCCGCAGCGCGGCGAGACCAGGACGGCGTCCACGCCCAGGGCCGCAGCCGAGCGGAAAATGGCCCCGACGTTCGTGTGGTCCACGATGTCCTCCAGCACCGCAACCCGGCGGGCTCCGGCGAGCAGGTCCGCCAGCGGCACCGGGGCGGGCCGGTGCATGGCGGCCATGGCGCCGCGGTGCAGGTGGAAGCCGGTGATTTGCTCCAGCAGAGCCGCGGGGCCGATGTAGGCCGGGACCTCCGGGTACTGCTCAAAGACATCGGCGAGGTCCCCGGCCCACTTCTCGGCCAGGAAGAAGGACCGCGGCCGGTGCCCCGCGGCCAGGGCCCGGCGCAGGACGCGGGAGGACTCGGCGATGTACAGCCCCTCCGCGGGTTCCCGGATTTTGCGCAGGTGCACGTCCGTGAGCTGCGTGTAGTCCGCAACCCGGGGGTCGTCGGCGGATTCAAGAAAGTGAAAGGTCACGGGCAGGTCATTCCTGGGAGGCTGTTGGAAGGGCTATTTGAACAGGTTGGCGATCATGAACCCCAGCGCCACCAGGCCCAGGGTGAAGATGACCCCGCGCAGGACCGCCGGGGAGAGCCGGCGCCCCACCCTGGAGCCAATCACGCCGCCGATCAGGGAGCTCACGGCGATCAGCCCGACCACACCCCAGTCGATCCGGTCGAAGGCGAACAGGAGGTAGGAGGCGGCGGCCACCACGTTCACGCCCAGGACCAGGAAGTTCTTCATCGCGTTGGCGTTCTGGATGGTCCCGGTCATGAACACGCCCAGGATGCCGACTAACAGGATGCCCTGGGCCGCCACGAAGTAGCCGCCGTAGACGCCGGCGAGATACACCAGCACCACGAGCAGGACACCGTGGCGGCGGTCCCGGATCGCGTGCTCGGGGTTCTCCTCGCGGTTCCTCACCCACCGCTGCAGCCGCGGCTGGAAGACCACCATCAGCAGGGCCAGCACGATCAGGACGGGGGCGGCGTAGTAGAAGACTTTCTCGGGCAGGTGCAACAGCAGATAGGCGCCGGTGACGGCACCCAGCAGCGAGGCCGGCAGGAGCCGGAGCAGCTGCTTGCCGCGGCCCTCGAGTTCTTTCCGGTAGCCCCAGGCGCCGGTGGCGTTGCCGGCCACGAGCCCCATGGCGTTGCTGATGGAGGCCGTGACGGGGGCGTAGCCCAGGGCGATCAGCACCGGGAACGTGACCAGGGTGCCGGATCCGACGACGCTGTTGATGGTGCCCGCCCACAGCCCGGCGAAGAATATGAGGGCGCTATTGAGGAGCTCCACGCGCGGTCAGCGGCCCCGTCAGCGGCTGGCGGTCGCGGTGTACCGGCCCGCGTTGACGCTGACGTCCAGCGGCAGGCCGAACGTTTCGCTGAGGTTTTCCGCCGTGAGGACCTCCGGCAGCGGGCCGGAAGCCACGACGCCGCCGTCGCGCATGAGCATCGCGTGCGTGAAGCCCGGCGGCACTTCTTCGAGGTGGTGGGTGACCAGGACGATCGCCGGGGCGGCGTCGTCGCGGGCGAGTTCGCTCAGGCGCTGGACCAGGTCCTCGCGGCCGCCGAGGTCGAGCCCCGCGGCCGGTTCGTCCAGGAGCAGGAGCTCGGGATCGGTCATGAGGGCTCGGGCAATCTGGACGCGCTTGCGCTCCCCCTCGGAAAGCGAGGCGAAGGGGCGGTTGAGCAGCGGGCCCATCCCCCACTCGTTCAGCAGCCCGAAGGCGCGCCGCTCGTCGTCCTTCTCGTAGCCCTCGCGCCAGCGGCCGGTCACGCCGTACGCGGCGGTGACCACCACGTTGAGGACCTTCTCGTGCTCGGGGATCTGGCTGGCCAGCGCAGCGGAGGACAGCCCGATCCGGGGGCGGAGCTCGAAGACGTCGACGGCGCCGAGGACTTCCTCGAGGATGCCGGCCATTCCGGAGGTCGGGTGGATGCGGGCCGCGGCCAGCTGGAGGAGTGTGGTCTTGCCGGCGCCGTTGGGGCCCAGGATCACCCAGCGTTCGCCCTCTTTGACCTGCCAGTCGACCTTGTCCAGGAGCGTCTTCGCCCCACGTACAACACTGACCCCGGCCATTTCAAGAACATCACTCATAGGAGTAGACACTAGGACAAAAAAGCGGGCGACTGATAACCGGCGCCGCGCCCTGCCGTGGAGCGTCACGCGGCGCCTGCCCGGGCGCAACGAATTCGGGCCGCCCGCGGCCCGCTCGCTAGGATTGAGGCCATGAGTTCGAACGTGACCGCAGTGAGCTACGGCCTGAAACTGTCCCTTCCCGACATCCAGCGGCTGCGTTCGCTCCTGACGGCCGCCGGGCTGGGCGTCGGGGCGGAAACCCGGACCGGCGACGCCCGCTTCGAGGTGTACGCCGTCGACTGCGCCCTGGACAGCGTGCATGGCGCCTCACTGGACGCCTCCCAGGGCGCCTCCCAGGCCGGCGGAGCGGACAGCCGCCAAGACGCCGGACGGGACGGACGGACTGCCGGCGCCGCCACAGCCGCCGCGGTTGCGGAAGCCCGCCTGGACGGTGCGCGCCGTGCCCTGGCGGCCGCCGGCATCGAGGGCGTCGACACGGCGCTGGTTCCGGCAGCACTGCGCAGCGCGCCCCGGAAGTTCCTCATCATGGACGTGGATTCCACCCTCATCCAGCAGGAAGTGATCGAGCTGCTGGCCGCCTACGCCGGCAAGCGCGAGGAAGTAACGGCGGTGACCGAGGCGGCCATGCGCGGCGAGCTGGACTTCGCCCAGAGCCTGCACGCCCGGGTGGCGGTCCTCGCGGGGCTGCCCGCGGACGTCGTCGAGTCGGTCCGCGCCGAGGTCAGGCTGACCGAGGGCGCCGCCGAGCTGGTGGCGGCGTTCCGGGCCGCCGGCCATGCCGTGGCGGTCGTTTCCGGCGGCTTCAACCAGATCCTCCGGCCGATCGCCGAAGACCTGGGGCTGCACTACTGGATCGCGAACGAACTCGAAATTGTCGACGGCGCCTTGACCGGCAAGGTGCTCGGCGACGTGATCGACCGGGCGGCCAAGGAGAAGTACCTGCGCGAATGGGCTGCGGCCGAGGGCATCCCGATGGAACACACGATCGCCGTGGGCGACGGCGCGAACGACCTCGACATGCTGGGCGCCGCCGGGATCGGCATCGCCTTCAACGCGAAGCCGGCCGTCCGCGCTGCCGCGGACGCCGCCGTCAACCTTCCCTATCTCGACGCCGTGCGGTACATCGCCGGAGTCTGATGGATTAACCGGGAAGGCACGTCCCGGCAATGTTTAGTCAAAACATTGCCGGGACGTGCCTTCCCGACGCGCCATCCCGGCGCGCGTGGCGGGCTGCGCCTAGCTGGAGCTCTTATCCGCTGCCTGGTCTGCGGTCTTACCGAAATAATCCGCACCGCCGACGTATTCGGTGTGGCCGGTTTCGACGTCGGCCGAGGCCATCTTCGCG
Organism: Arthrobacter sp. I3; assembly: GCF_000520575.1. Lineage (NCBI taxonomy): Bacteria > Bacillati > Actinomycetota > Actinomycetes > Micrococcales > Micrococcaceae > Arthrobacter > Arthrobacter sp. I3. The sequence continues at coordinate 44,649 of NZ_KI914903.1, read as the reverse complement.
ACCTCCGCGGCAAACTCCTTGACCGAGTACAGCTTGCCGGCTTCTGCGCGGCGTGCCTCGATGGCGCCGGGGTTGGACCGGTCAAGCAGGGTGGCCGTGACGGTGCCCTCGATCATGTCGCCGGAGACGACCACGAGCGTGATCCCCTTCTCGGCCAGGTTCGGGACCAGTGCCCGGAGTGCGTCCTCGCCGGCACGCTTGCTGCGGGCCACGGGCTCGTACTCGGGCATGGTGGGCACCGTGTCGATGAAGTGGGCCTGGTGGCTGGTCACGAAGACCACGCGCGAGCCGTGGGGCATGAGCGCGACGGCGGCGTTGAGCATGTTCACCTGGGCGTCGCGGTTCAGCTTCAGCGCGTAGCCCTCTTCCATGCCGGTCTCCATGCCACCGGAGGCGTTGAGGACCAGGAGGTCGAGCGAACCGAAGTTCTCCATCGCGGCGCTGGCGAGGGCCTGGACGCCTTCCTGGGTGGTGAGGTCCGCCCCGATGGCCGCGGCACGGCCGCCGTCGGCTTCGATCTCGGCGACAACCTTGTTGGCGCGCGGCGCCTTCTGGCGGTAGTTGACGACGACGGCCGCACCCTCGGCGGCGAGGATTTTGGCCACTTCGGCGCCGATTCCGCGCGACGAACCGGTCACGATCGCAGTCTTGTTCTCCAGCAGTCCCATACGAGCTCCTTTGTTCCAAACGTCCAAATACTGTGGGTCTGCAATCCATCATGCCAGCGGACCGCGCCATTACAGTTGTTCAGCATCCACAAAGAAGCCCCGGCGGCGTAGTTCCGTCGTCACGTGGCTTGGACGTGCCGGGGCTGGGTCAGCCGCGGTCGATCCGGATCTTCGTCGTCGCTTCACCGGTCACAACTTTGGGCGCCGGTGCGCGGACTTCCAGGACGCCGTCCTTGTACGTGGCGGTGATGTCTTCTTCCCTCACCCCCGCGGGCAGCGCAATGCTCCGGGCGGCCCGGCCGTAGCGGAACTCCGAGCGGTAACCGTCCTTGCTCTTGTGCTCGGACGATTCCCGCCGCTCCACCGCAATATTCAGCACGCCCTCGCCGACCGAGACGTCGACGTCCCGGTCCGGGTCGATCCCCGGCGCTTCCGCCCGCACCACCAGGGTGGTGCCCTCCTGGAACTGTTCGATCTTGATCCCTGGCGCTATGGACAGATCACCGTCAAGGAAGCGGCGGACCGGTTCCAGCATGTCCGAGGGCGTCCATTTGCTGAGATCACTCATGATTTCCTCCTGAGTCCACGCCCCTGCCGCGGCATGGTCAGGGGCTGTGAGCCCATTACACGCTCCAGGAGCCCCGGAGCCAAGGGCAAAAAGGCCCGGCGCGGAACCCGGCACGGTTCCCGGCACGGAACCCGGCACGGAAAACTGTGCGTCTCCAGAGGCCCGGTCCGGGTTGCAACAGACAGCGGACACCGAATAAGCGGACACAGAACAAGCGCACGCAGAACAAGCCGACACAGCACAGCGGACGACGGCGGAATCCGCCGTCGTCCGCTGTGCTCCGCAGGTGTCCTGCGTCGTCCTGCCGCGTAGGGGCTAGTGGCCCATTCCGAGGCCGCCGTCGACCGGAATGACCGCACCGGAAATGTAGGACGCTTCGTCGCTGGCGATCCAGCGCACGACGTTGGCGACCTCGGAGGCCTCGGCGAAGCGGCCGGCGGGGACCTTAGTCAGGTAGTCCTTCTGCGTGGCCTCGGGCAGCTCGGCCGTCATGTCGGTGTTGATGAAGCCGGGCGCGACCACATTCGCGGTGATCCCGCGCGCGCCGAGCTCGCGGGTGAGCGACCGGGCGATGCCCACCAGGCCTGCCTTGGAGGCAGAGTAGTTGATCTGGCCCGGCGCGCCATAGAGGCCGGAGACGGAGGAAATCAGCACCACGCGGCCCTTGCGCGCGCGGATCATGCCCTTGGATGCCCGCTTGATCACCCGGAAGGCGCCCGTGAGGTTCGTGTCGATCACCGAGGTGAAGTCGTCTTCGCTCATCCGCATCAGGAGCGTGTCCTTGGTGATGCCGGCATTGGCCACAAGGACTTCCACCGGGCCGTGGGCGGCTTCGACTTCCGCGAACGCCGCGTCCACCGACGCTTCGTCCGTGACGTCCGCCTTGACGCCGAGGATGCCCTCGGGCAGCGACGATTCGCTGCGGAAGGTAACGGCCACCATGTCGCCGTTGGCCAGGAAGGACTCGGCGATGGCCAGGCCGATCCCGCGGTTTCCGCCGGTGATCAGAACGCTGCGGCCAGTGGTGGATGTGTCAGTCATATGGGGCTCCGGGATTCTGCGGCAGGGAGGGCCGCGCTGGGGGCTGGAATTTTCCTGCCTCCGATCTTAGCGCCCGGTGCGCTTCCGTTTGGGCGGCTCCGCCGATGGTGAGAGAATCGAAGTAAGCCTTGGGAGCGTGATCTGACAGCCGTGACACTCAAAAACCGACCCGGTGCGCATGTGCCCGGGAGGCCGGACTCCGAGTCCGGCGGTACCGAGGTGCACAGCATCACCGACGCCGCTGCTGCGCACTCGGACGAGATGCACCAGCGGATGGTGAAGTATGCCATCGCCATGGGCATCCGCATGGTCTGCCTGATCCTGATTTTTGTCGTGGATGGCTGGTTCAAGCTCCTTCCGATTGCCGGCGCCGTCTTCCTGCCCTGGGTGGCGGTGGTGATCGCCAACGGCAGCGACAAGGCGGAAATCCACAGTGACTCGCTCCTGGACTATGCTCCGCTCGCAGAGCTGGACGCACCGGACACCGCGGGCCCCGCCGGGCAGGATCCAAACGGGCAGGATCTGAGCGACGGCGCAGACGGTTCAGGGACGCTGCTGCAGGGTGAGCTGATCGAAGATGAGAACGACGACGACCACGGACGGGCAGCTTCATGAATCTCTTTGACCTGGCCGGGACCGGTGGGGACACGGCCGCGGCCCCGGGCACCGTCTGCTCGCGGAAAGCCTGCCGCGCGGCGGCGGAATGGCAGCTGCTGTGGAACAATCCCAAGATCCACACCCCGGAGCGGCGCAAGATCTGGCTGGCGTGCGGGGAGCACCGCGCCTGGCTTGAGGACTACCTCCAGACGCGCGGACTGTGGAAAGAGACTGTGGTCCTCGGCGCAGCGACCGTCCCCCTCCCGGCAGTGGCCGCCCCTCTCGACCAGTCAGGCAGGATCGGCTGAATGTACCGCTTTCTCTTCTCCAGTAAATGGCTGGGGTACTTGTTGCTGGCCGCGATCTTCGCTGCCGGCTGCGTTGGGCTGGGCCGGTGGCAGATGGACCGCCGCGCCGAGACCCTGGCCGAAATCAACCGGGTGGTCTCCAACTACTCGGCCACCCCCGTGCCGTTCGCCGATGTCCGGGACCAGTTCAGCCGGCTGAATGCGGAACGGGAGTGGACCCAGGTGGAACTGAAGGGCAGCTACGACGCCGCCGGCCAGCGCATCGTGCGCAACCGCCCGCTCAACGGCCAGCCCGGCTACGAGGTGGTGGTTCCCTTCAAGCTCCAGTCCGGCGAAACCGTGGTGATCGACCGTGGCTGGCTGCCCATCGGCAACAACACCCCGGGACGGCCCGACTCAGTGCCTGCCCCGCCGCAGGGGCCGGTGACGGTGGTTGCCCGCCTCAAGCCGGCCGAGCCCGAGCTGCAGCGCGGCGCCCCTGACGGACAGCTGGCCTCGATCGACCTCTCCGCCTATTCCGCGCAGCTGGGCTATCCGCTGCTGACGGGCGCCTACGGACAGCTGGCCTCCGAGTCGCCGTCGGTGCAGGCCATGCCGTTCCCGTTCCCCAAACCGACCACTGATGAAGGCACCCACCTGTCCTACTCCCTGCAATGGTTCGCGTTCGGCGTGCTGATGTTCGTCGGGTTCGGCTACGCGGCCAGGCAGCAGGCCCGCAACGCCGCGATCGACGCGGAGGACGCCGAAGCCGAAGCCGCCGAGGGCGTGTTCCTGCACTCCAGCGGCCCGGTGGCCCGCCGCCGTCCTGCCCCGCGGAAGCGCAAGAACGCGACGGCGGAAGAAGAGGAAGACGCCATCCTCGACGCCCAGGGGTTCTGAGCGGTGAGCCCTGACGCCCTTCCCGGCCCGGTGGCCAACGTCAAGCGTGCCCTCACCGCCCTGGGCGCCCAGGACACCGTGACCGTGTTCGATGCGAAGGTCCCGACGGCGGCAGCGGCCGCCGCCGCGCTGGGCTGCGATGTCGCTGCGATCACCAACAGCCTGGTGTTCGAGCTCGAGGGCACTCCGCTGCTCATCCTGGCCAGCGGCGCGGCCAAGGTGGACGTCCGCAAGGTCGCGGACCGGCTGGGCACTGGCAAGATCCGCCGCGCCTCCCCCGAGTTCGTCCTGGCCCACACCGGCCAGGAGGTCGGCGGCGTCGCCCCGGTAGGCCACCCGGAGAAGATCCGGACCCTGCTGGATGAGTCGTTGTCGGCCCACCGCGTGCTCTGGGCGGGAGCCGGAGACCACAACTCGATGTTCTCCATCAGCTACGCGGACCTGCACCGGATCACGGGCGCGGAAGAGATGCCGGTCCGCTGACCCGGCTGCGGGTCGGTTGGGTGGCTTACGCCAGCGTGATGAGGTCCAGGTAGTCTTCGTTCCAGTGGTCCTCGATGCCGTCGGGAAGCAGGACGACACGCTCCGGGTTGAGCGCCTCGACGGCGCCCTCATCGTGGCTCACGAGGACGACGGCGCCGGTGTAGTTGCTCAGGGCCCCGAGGATTTCGGCGCGGCTGGCGGGGTCCAGGTTGTTGGTGGGCTCGTCGAGGAGCAGCACGTTCGCGCTCGAGGCCACGATGGTGGCCAGCGCCAGCCGGGTCTTCTCGCCGCCGGAGAGCACACCGGCGGGCTTGTCGACGTCGTCGCCGGAGAACAGGAACGAGCCCAGGATGTTGCGGACTTCCGCGTCGTTCATGTCCGGGGCGGAGGAGCGCATGTTCTGCAGGACGCTGCGGTCCACGTCGAGCGTCTCGTGCTCCTGCGCGTAGTAGCCCACCTTCAGGCCGTGGCCCGCAACGACTTCGCCGGTGTCCGGCTTGTCGACGCCGGCCAGCATCCGCAACAGCGTGGTCTTGCCCGCGCCGTTGAGGCCCAGGATGACCACCTTGGACCCGCGGTCAATGGCAAGGTCGACATCGGTGAAGATCTCCAGCGAGCCGTAGGACTTGCTGAGGCCGTCCGCGGTGAGCGGGGTCTTGCCGCAGGGCGACGGGTCCGGGAAGCGCAGGGCTGCCACCTTGTCGTGCGCGCGCACTGCCTCGAGGCCGCCGAGCAGGCGCTCGGCACGCTTGGCCATGTTCTGGGCGGCGACGGCCTTGGTGGCCTTGGCGCGCATCTTGTTGGCCTGGTCGATGAGGACCTGCGCCTTCTTCTCCGCGTTGGCCCGCTCACGCTTGCGGGCGCGCTCGTCCGTTTCGCGCTGGTTGAGGTAGCGCTTCCAGTCCATGTTGTAGAAGTCGATCTGGGCGCGGTTGGGATCGAGGAGGAAGACCTTGTTGACGGTCGCTTCGAGCAGTTCGGTGTCGTGGCTGATGACAATCAGGCCGCCCTGGTGGTTCTTGAGGAACTCACGGAGCCAGGAGATGGAATCGGCGTCGAGGTGGTTGGTGGGCTCATCGAGGAGCATGGTTTCGGCGTCCGAGTACAGGATGCGCGCAAGCTCCACGCGGCGCCGCTGTCCACCGGACAGGGTCTTGAGCGGCTGGTTCAGCAGCCGGTCCGGCAGGGCGAGGTTCGAGCAGATCGCTGCCGCCTCGGCTTCGGCGGCATAGCCGCCGGCGGCCAGGAATTCGGATTCCAGCCGGTCATAGCGGTTCATCGCCTTGCGCTGGACCGCGGGGTCCTCGCTGGCCATCTCTTCGTGCGCCAGGCGGAGCTTGCCGACGGCAATGTCCAGGCCGCGGACGGACAGGATCCGGTCCCGCGCGAGCTGCTCCATGTCCGGGGTGCGCGGATCCTGCGGCAGGTAGCCGATTTCGCCGGTGCGGGTTACCTTGCCGGCGGCGGGCAGGCCCTCGCCCGCGAGCACCCGGGTCAGCGTTGTCTTGCCTGCACCGTTACGGCCGACCAGACCGATCTTGTCTCCCTTGTCGATCCGGAAGCTCACCTGGTCCATGAGGAGGCGGGCGCCGGCGCGCAGTTCGAGATCCTGGACGGTAATCAATGCAGCTAAGGCCTTTCACAACAGGGAATGCCGCGGCACGACGGGTGGAGTCTGGGCGGGGCCGGGGCAGGGCGATGCGAGAGCACGGCCTCCACAAGTCTACCGGCACTGCCCCGGCTCCATGACATGGGTACCTATGGCAGCGGCCGGCCGCCGTCGC
>NZ_KI914903.1:24640-38221 GCF_000520575.1 Arthrobacter sp. I3 | reverse complement strand
CCGCCGTCGCCATGCTGGTCCCGCCTGCTGGCGGTGTTCGTTGGCGGCGTCCTCCAGCTTCCGGGCCGCCGGTTAGTGGGGCGCCTACAAAATACAGCCCCCGCCGCGACCGTACAGTCGATATCACAATCCATATTTCCGCCGCAGCACCCCGACAGGAACATCATGACGCAAACCCACCGTCCCGCCGCAGCCAGGACCCCGCGCCGCCGGGACCGCTGGAATGCCACCGACCTTGGCCTCATCGCCGTCCTCGCCGCCCTTGTGGCCGCTTCTGCCCTGATCGCCGCCATCCCCGTCGGCGGGCTCGGCGTGCCCATCACGCTGCAGACCCTTGCCGTCATGCTCACGGGGCTGGCGCTCGGCCCGGGCCGGGCCTTCGCCGCCGTCGGCCTCTACCTGCTTCTGGGCTTCGCGGGCCTGCCGATCTTCAGCGGCGGCCGCAGCGGCCTGGGCGTGCTCGCCGGCCCCTCCGCCGGCTACATCATCGGATTCCTGCTGGCCGCCACGGCGGTCGGCTGGCTGACCGTCGTCGTGCTCAAGCGGACCGCCAACCGCACCGGCAAGCTGCGCGCCATCCTCCTGTTCGCCGCCGCCATGGTGAGCAGCATCATCTTCATCCACGGCCTGGGCATCCTGGGCATGATGGTCAACGCCAAGCTGGACTTCTCCAAAGCCTTCCTGGCCGATCTCGCGTTCTACCCGGGCGACATCATCAAGAACGTCCTGGCCGTCAGCATCGCGTTGGCCCTGCACAAGGCCTTCCCGGACCTGCTGCTGCGCCGCGTCCGGACGGTGGACACCCGCCCGTGAGCATCATCGTCCTGGACCGTGTTTCGGTGCGGGTTCCGGTTGATGGCCGCCCCGCCCCCAAGACGCTGCTCCAGGAGCTTTCGCTCGACCTCACGGAACGGCGGATCGGGGTTATCGGGGCCAACGGCTCGGGCAAGTCCACCCTCCTGCGGCTCCTGAACGGGCTCGTGGCACCCAGCGACGGCACCGTGCGGGTCGACGGTGCCGATACGGTCCGGGCCGTCCGGGAGGTCCGCCGCCGGGTGGGCTTTGTCTTCACCGATCCGCTCTCCCAGCTCGTCATGCCCACCGGACGCGAGGATGTCGAACTGTCCCTGCGCCGCTCCATCCGTAACGCCCCTGAGCGCCGGGCCCATGCGGAGTCGGTGCTGGAACGGTTCGGCCTCCTCCCGCTGGCGGACCAGAGCATCTACGAGCTCTCCGGCGGCGAACGCCAGCTCCTGGCGCTGGCCGCGGTCCTGGCCGTTAATCCGGAGGTGCTGGTCCTGGACGAGCCGTCCACGCTGCTGGACCTTCGCAACCGCGAACTCCTGCGGCGCACGCTCGCCGGGCTCCGCCAACAGGTGATCCTGTCCACCCACGACCTCGAGCTGGCCCTGGACATGGACCGCGTCCTGGTGGTGGATGCCGGGAAGGTGGTGTTCGACGGCGAGCCGGCGGCCGCCGTCCCCCGTTACCGTGCCCTGAGCGCGGCGGCCCTGGAGCACGCCGTGCCGGAGCAGCCGTGGCGGGAGCAGGCGTGAGCGGCCACGGTTTCCTGCTGGCGGCGTATGTGCCGGGCTCGTCCCTGGTTCACCGCGCGCCGCTGTGGCTGAAGTTCCTGCTGGTCGTGGGGTGCGGGATGACGTCGTTCCTGATCGCGGACTGGGCCGTGTCCGCCGCCATGCTGGTGCTGCTCTGCGGACTGTTCCTGCTCAGCGGGGCCGGCCCGGCCCGGCTGTTCCGCGCCGTGCGTCCGGTTCTTCCGGTGCTCGTGGCGATCGGGCTTTTCCAGTGGTGGCAGCTGGGCGCACCAACCGCCGCCCGGATCGTGCTCAACGTCCTGGTCTGCGTCGTCGCTGCGTCCATCCTGACCGCCACCACTCCTGTGCAGGCACTCCTGGACGGCGTGGCGTCTCTTGCCCGGCCGTTCCGGCGCTTCGGTGCGGACCCGGAACGCTTCGCCCTGACCATCGCCATCATGCTCCGCAGCATCCCGTTCGTTGCCGGGGCCTACACGGACGTGCGCGACTCGGCCCGGGCGCGCGGACTCGAACGCAACCCGCGGGCCCTGGTGTTGCCCGTCTTCATCAGCACGGTGGCCTTCGCCCGGCAGACCGGCGAAGCCCTCGCCGCCCGTGGGCTGGGCGAGCCGGAGGACCCGGAGGATTAGCCCCGGATGGCCGGGCCCGGCTCCCTGTTCAGCTGGTTGGTGGACATGCCCTCCCCTAGCCGCGGCCAGCGGACATATGGCCCCAATGCCCACACGCGGTGCCCAAGAATGGACATGTCCCGCTTAGGTGGCCCGCGGAGTGGCCGCCCGCAGGTTCGGAAAATGGACATGCCCTCCCCTGGCAGTCCGCAGGCCGGCAATTGGCCGCTTCAGACGCCCCCGATTTGGCGGGCGGCCTCGCGGCGCCTTGTCCTCCCGTACCCTGGGCGCTTCCTGACGGACACAGTCCGCAGTTGTTCCCGCAGCGTCAAAGTGCTGCTCCGGCTGACGACGATCACCGAGCACAAGCCGGTGAGCAGCACGATGGAGCCGCCTGCGGCCACCGACCAGCGCGCGCCGAATTCAGTGCCGATCCACCCCATCAGGGGCGCCCCGACGGCGGTCCCGCCCTGCAGGACCGCCAGATACAGCGCCAGCACACGCCCCCGGAACTGCGGCTCCACCGAGAGCTGGATACTCGTATTGCAGCTGTTCAGGAAGGTCATTGATGCAAGGCCAACCGGAACCAGGACGGCTGCGTAGAGCCAAAACGCAGGGGTCACGCTGCCCACGAGCGTGAAAAACCCCAGGCCAAGGGCGCCGCCGAGCAGGAAGCGCAGCCGCGGCCCGGACCTGCGGGCTGCCAGCAACGCGCCAGCCAAAGTCCCCACAGCCATGATGGAGCCCAGGAGCCCGAACTCCCCCGGCCCCATCCCGAATTCCGCGGTGGACATCAGTGCGTTGGTGATGGCGAAATTCATGCCGAATGCTCCCAGGATCCCGACCATGACAAGTATGAGCACCAGATCCGGGCGCCGCCTTACGTACCCCAAGCCCTCCGCGACCGGATGCTTGCCATTGCCTGCCGGCACCGCCGCGAACAACCCGGACGGACGTATGCGCCACAGGGAGACGATGACCGCGGCGAAGCTGGCTGCGTTGAGCAGGAAAACGGGTCCCGTGCCCACCCAGGCAATGAGCACACCGGCAATGGCGGGTCCAGTGAGCCGGGCGGTGTTGAACGAGGCGGAGTTGAGCGCCACGGCATTTGAAATGTTGTTCTGCCCCACAAGTTCGGAGACGAAGGCCTGGCGCGCAGGTCCGTCTATGGCGCTGGCCACCCCAAGGCAGAGGGCCGCCACATATACCTGCCACAACTGCGCCGAACCGGTCAGGACCAGCAGCCCAACCAGCAGTCCGCACAGGCCCATGGCCGTCTGCGTCCACTTGAGGAGCACGAGTTTGCGGTACCTGTCCGCAAGCACGCCCGCGTACGGGCCAAGGAGCAGCATCGGAAGGAACTGCAGTCCCGTTGTGATGCCGACGGCGGTACCGGAATGGTCGGTCAATACTGTCAGTACCAGCCAGTCCTGCGCCACCCTCTGCATCCATGTGCCGATGTTGGATACCAGGGCCCCGCCCGCCCACATCCGGTAGTTGCGGTTCCCCAGGGCCCGGAACATGACACTCATCTGGCGCTCAACTCCTGCATGATGCGGGCGGCGCGGCTCAGCGTCAGACGGTCCTCGTCACTCAGAGTCGCGACGCGCTGCGCCAGCCACGCTGTCCGCTGGCTGCGGGCCTCATTCAGGACGGCCTCACCGGCCGGAGTAATCCAGACGAGCACCTGACGGCCGTCCTCGGGATGGGCTGACCGCGACACGAAGCCCTGATCGGTCAGCGCGTTGACTATCCGGGTCATCGACGGCGCCTGAACATGCTCCCGTTCGGCCAGCTCGCGAAGGGTTTGGGAGCCGCTGCGAAGATGTGCCAGGACTGTGTACTGCCCCGGCGTAAGAACATCACCGCTTGCCTCGATGCGGAGCCGGCGCGACGTGCGCATAACGGCGGTCCGAAGCTCGATTGCCAAAATGTCCGGCCGGATGCTGTCTCCTGCGTGACGGGAATCGCGGGTGGTGGTCATAGCGCCTCCAAGACCTGCACGGCAGCAATAGTTAGCTGCGCTAATTAGCATTGCTAACTACTATTCTACCGGTCCATCCACGAAATTGCATGGCCGCTGGCGGGGCAGACCCAAGGCCGCCCTGACGGCCCGTTCGCGCGTGGTTCAGCGTGCGGCGGGCCGGCCCGGTGCCGCGCCGGTCCGCACCGTCGCGCTGGGTCACGTCACTGCCGTGGCGTTCGCAGGTGACCCGGTGCCGCCGGTGATGTTCAGCGGTTTGATGCTGACGAAGGCGTCCCAGGTTCCGGCCTTCTCCATGTGTCGGCTGAGGGGTCCCAGCTTCCAGAGTTCGCCGAGCGGCATGCCGAGTTTGGCCAGGAGCTGTTGGTGCATCATGCCGTGGTCGTTGGGCGCCGATAACAGAAAGGGGCTTTCGGGAATGACGGGCAGGCATTCGAGGGCGAAGTTGTCGGCGGCAATCAGCGCGAGGCGGTGGTCCCACGCCCAGGCGACAAATTCCTGTGATTGGGCGATGCCGGTGGCGCGGCGGCTCTCCCGGGTCTGTTGCTTGTCTGCCATGGCCAGGGCCAGGAACCATTCACACCATCCGGTGTGGAGCATGAGGATGTCGCCGGGCTGGATGGTGAGGGATTGGGCCTGGATGGCTGCCTGGATCAGGTCAAGCCCGAGGGGCTCACCTGCTGCGTGGTCAATGGGAGTGCCTTCGCCGGTGCAGTAGCCGTCGAGGTCGACGAGCACTCCCCTGCCGACGATGGGTTTGTCAGCCCATTCCTGGATGCCGAGGTCCGGGGTGCCTTCCGTAATCCGGTCATCGGGGGTGCCGTTGTAGAAGCCGATGTCGTCTGCCCGGCGGTGCCGGAGCCCGTCGACCTGCGTGGATCCCTGGAGGTAATACCCGTCCAGGTAGTCGTCCCGGTGGGCCGGGTGGGAGGAGTAGATGGTGTGACGAGGGGCGCTGCGCTTGAGTGACATTCCGGGATCGAAGGCATCGGCCGGGTAGTCCAGGCCGAAGACCACGCCGGTCCTGATGCAGTTCCTGGCCTCCAGGGTGGTGTCCTGTGTGATGAAGGACGGCGTTCCGCGGTCCGGTTGGGGAAACAGCCCCCACGACGTCCCGGATAGCGCGCCCTCCCGTTCGAGAAGTTCGGCGAAGGACGGGTAGGTTCCGGATTCCCTGGTGTCGGTCATCGCGTCGCTGCCTTCTGGGGAGTCTGTTCTTTGTTCTCGTAGCGCTTGTAGTTGAGGAAGAACCCGGCGATCGCACAGATCGATGCCGCAAGGCACATCGGGGGCTTGACGGATTCGTTGAAGAATACGAGCCATTCGCTCTGGCCGGCGGCAAGGGCGATGGCCTGGCCTGTCACGAACAGGACTCCGCCGGCGAGGAGGGCGGCGAGGCTCAGGACGAAGATGACTTCGATGGCTCGTCTGATCTTGTGCATGTCACGGTTCCTTTAGATCGGCAGGATGCCGAGGACGATGAGCACGCCGATGCCCAGCAGGGGCAGGGCGTAGTGGGTGAGCAGTCGGGCGAAGGTTTTGATCGGGTCCACGTCCGCGATGCCGCAGGCGACATACAGGGGCGCGCCTCCGGGGGGAACGGCGGCTTCGCAGGATGAGAAGACGAGCACGGCGACGGCGGCGGTGGTCGCCGGAACACCGGCGCTAACGAGTGTGGCGACACCGACGGTTCCGACGGCGGCCATGGTGGCCGTGGCGGAGAGGGGCGCGGCGACGGCGATGACGATCAACCCGATGAGGATGGCGAGGAGCCACAGGGGCAGGTTCATCCGGTTGAGCAGTGCCGTCATTTGCTGGGGCAGGCCGGTGGCGGCGAGGGCGTTGGCGCCGGCGAAGGCAAAGACGACAGTGATGCCGACGATCCCGAACCTCGGGGCGGACTCCTGCAGGAGGGCCCACCAGCCCCGGCCGCTGCGTGGGAGGTTGTTTCGGCCGAGGACGGCGCCGGTGATGATCAGGACCACCGGGATCCAGACGATGACGCTCAGGGACTTGGTGATGTCTCCGCCGGTCCAGTCCGACAGTGCGGTGGCGATGAAGGCGGAGGTGATGATCAGTGGGATGGCCACCACGACGAACAAAAGCAAGGTGGCCCAGCCGCGGCCGAACGCCGCCCGGACGGGCAACCGGTGCGCGGCATCCAAGGGTGTCATCCCGCTCTTGCGGATCAGCAGCCAGGTGACGATCAGCCGGTGCAGGAAGCACCACAGCCCGCCGATGAACAGCGGAAGCACGAGTTCATTGACGTTCAGCAGGGGCCCGACTGTGGCGGAGCCGACCAGGACGAACATCGAGGCGCTGAACGGGAAAGTGATGCCCATTCCGGCGTTTCCCGCGACGAGGGTCGCGGCCGCGGGCTTGTCGAGCCGGGACTTTTCCATCCACGGGATGGTCACGGAACCCACGGTCGCGGCGATCGCCGCCTGGTTGTGGACCACCCCGCCGAGGCCTGCCGACGCCACGGTGGACACCCAGGCGGGGCCTCCCCTGGTACCGCCGATCAGTGAGTTCAACAGGTCGATGAGGCGGTCCAGCACTCCGGTCTTGTCCAGCAGGTACCCCATGAAGACGAACGCCATGGTGGCGTAGACGATTTCGTCAGTCACCGCCGTGTAAAGGGAGGACCAGCCGATCTGCGCCGCTGTGACCCCCGTGAAAGGCAGGACGACCAGGAATCCGAGGATCATGGCCTCTCCAACGCTGCGCTTGAGAAGGGTCGTCCACAGCAGGATGACGGCCAGATAGGCTGCCAGGGCCCAGATGCCGATCATGCTGCTGCTCCTGACGGGGAAGTGCTGGTTTGCGGATGGTTCATCATTGATTCCTGTAAACGATTCTGCCTGAGGTCGGGGTCAGCGCAAGGCCGGCGCCGGCTGTGCTGATTTCTCGGCGATGCGCGTAAGTGCCGCAGCGGAGGCTGTGGTCATTTCGGCGGGGACTCCGAGGTCGGTGAGGTAGCCGGCAGTGTCCTGCATCTCCTTGGAGCGGCGCAGGGCGTGCTTGGCGGTGCCGGTGAGGAACCTGTCGATGACTGCCTGGCCGTCCCCCGCCAGTTGCCTGGCGATCTGACTCCGGATCCAATCTTCCAGTCCCGCGGCCCGTCCCGCCGTGACGGCTTCGACCACCACGGAGGCCAGGCCTTTCATCAAGACGCTGCGGAGCAGTTTGTGGGCCATCGCGGCCCCGGGCTCGCCGTCGGCGATTTCGACCTCGGCACCGAGCGGCGCCAGGAGATCGGCAACGGCCCGGGACCCCGGGCCACTGACCATCAGCGGGGTCTTCTCGCCCAGCGCGGCTACGGGCCCGAGGATGGCGACGTCAACGAAGAGTGCCGGACTGGGCAACTGCCCAAGTTCCCGCATGACGTGCGGTGAGGACGAGGTGAAGTCGGCATAGCAGCTGCCCTCCGGCAAGACGGGCAGGCATTCCTGGGCCACACTGCGGGCTGCGGCTGCTCCGGTGAGGACCAGGACAACGTCTGCGCCAAGGCACGCCTCGGCCGCGGTTGCTGCCCTGGTGACGCCGGCCGGGGTGGATGGTGCGACGGGATCAAATCCTGTGACGCTGTGGCCTGCCGCAATGAGTGCAGTCGCGTAGGTGGCTCCGGCTTCGCCGAGGCCGATGATGGTGCACGCGGTCATAGTTTTCTGTCTTTCTTGCTTTAGTGTCGGTCGGCGATGATGGCGGCCCGGCGGGTGGTTTCGTCGTCGAAGACTGCTTCGGCGGCTTCGGCGACAGCAATTGCCTGTTCCCTGGGGATGACGACGACGCCGTCGGAGTCGCCGATGATGATGTCCCCGGGCAGGACGGGGATCCCGCCGAAGGAGATGGGCGTGCCGAGACGGGAGGGCCCGTTCTTGTACGGTCCGGCCGGGGTGATGGCGCGGGCAAAGACGGGCAGGCCGATCTCGCGGAGGGCTTCGGCGTCGCGGGCTGCCCCGTCCAGGGCGAAGCCGGCGAGGCCAAGATTGATGGCCCGTTCGCCGATGAGCTCGCCCAACAGTGCCCGGGATTCGTCTCCGCCGCCGGAGACGACGATCACGTCCCCGGCGCGGGCGAGCTGCAGTGCGCGGTGGATACCCTGGTTGTCCCCGGGGCGTGTCCAGACGGTGAAGGCTGGTCCGGCGAGGCGGGCGCCGGGCCAGATTGCCTGAATGGCTGAGTCCGCGATTCCGAGGCGGTCCATGGCGTCGCCGATGTTGGCGGCGGGAAGTTTGGCAAGGCGGCGTATCAGTTCCGGGTCGGGGCGGACGAAGTTTTCGTCGATGTCCTCAAGGACTGGAGTTGTCATGGTGGATTCTTCCGTGGGTGGCGGCTGGTGGTTGGACTAGTCTTTTTTCTGGACCAGCGGGAGGACCTTCTTGAAGTCCTCTTCCTGTCCGGCCCAGAACTTCTCGTAGTCGGTGCCGGAGAGGTAGCTGGTCTGCAGGCCCAGGGCGCTCATCTTTTCCTTGACGGCAGGATCCTCGATGGCCTTTTGGAGGGCGGCTTCGAGCTTCTTGGCGACGGCGTCCGGCAGCCCGGCCGGTGCGGAGTAACCGCGGACGGTGCCGGCTTCCACCTTGTAGCCGGATTCCTGGAAGGTGGGAACGTCCGGCAGCGAGGGTGAGCGTTCGGCGGTCATGATGCCCAGGACCCTGGCCTTGCCCTGCTTGGTCAGGTCGGTCACGTCACTGACGTTGGCAACGAGGACGTCCACGTGCCGGCCGAGGAACGCGGTGGTGGCCTGGGAGGCGCCTTCGGAGAAGTGCACGGGGGCGAATTCGGAGCCGGTGGTTTCCTGGATCTGGGCCAGGGCGAAGTGTTCGCCGGTCTGCAGTCCGGTGGTGCTGGCGGTCATGGATTTCGGGTTTGCCTTGGCGGCGTCGAGGAGTTCCTTCAGCGTCTTGTACGGGCTGTCCGGCTGGACGGCAATGACGGCGGGGTCGATGACCTGCCGGCCGAGGGGCTGGAAGCTGGCGCGGGTGTATTTGGCGCCGCGGGCCGGGTCCAACGGTGAAACGACCACTGACGGCGAGCCGGTCGCGCCGATGGTGTACCCGTCGGGCTTGGCGCTGGTCAGTGCCGTGTAGCCGATCTGTCCGCCGGCGCCGGGCTTGTTGATGACCTCGACGTTGGTGCCGAGTTCCTTCTCCAGGATCGGCTGAACGAGGCGGGCTGCGGTGTCCACGGCTCCGCCGGAGGAGAAGGCGACAATCAGGTCGATGGACTTGCCCTTCTTGGGGAAGTCCTCCCCTGAGGTGTTGGAGGCGCTGGCGTTGGCGCCGCAGCCGGTGAGGGCGATGAGTGCTGCTGCTGCGAAGGCTGCGGTGATTTTATTGCGTGACAAGGGTCTTCTCCTTTGAAGAAATGCGTTGGTGGCTGGTGGGTGTTTGGACGGTGGATTAGGAGGGTCAGGCTTCGGGGTCCTCGGTGAGGGCCTTGGGTTTGCGGAACTTGAGCAGCGGGCTGCAGATGATCAGCACGCCAAGGCCGATCAGCACCGCGGAGATGGGGCGGTTGACGAACACGCTGAAGTCACCTTGGGAGATTTCCAGGGATTCGCGGAGTGATCGCTCCATCAGCGGGCCCAGCACCAGTGTGAGGACCATCGGTGCCAACGGGATGTCCAGGTTCCGCAGGGCCAGGCCGAGGAGACCGAACCCGATCATGACGAAGACGTCGAACACGCTGAAGTTGATGGTGTAGGCGCCGATGACCATGAACAGCAGGATCAGGGCGGTCAGGATCGGCGTGGGGACGCGCAGAATGGAGGTCCAGAGGCCGACCAGGGGGACGTTGAGCAGAAGCAGCAGCACGTTTCCGATGAAGAGGCTGGCGATGATGGCCCAGGCGATATCGGAATGTTCGGTGAAGAGGCTGGGTCCGGGAGTCAGGCCCTGCTGCAGGAACGCGCCCATCAGCACGGCGATGGTCGGGGATGCCGGGATGCCGAGGGTAAAGAGCGGGATCAGGGCGGCATTGGCGTGGGCGTTGTTGGCTGTTTCCGGACCGGCCACGCCTTCTACTGCACCCTTGCCGAGTTGATTGCGGAAGCGCGAAAACTTCTTTTCCGCGGCATAGGACAGCAGGGACGACACCGATCCGGTCATGCCGGGAATGAGGCCGAGTCCGAAACCGACTCCCGTGCCCCGGGCCATGGCGGGGGCGCTGCGGCGCCATTCCGTCCGGGTGGGGAGCAGTGAGCGGAGTCCGGGGGCATGAACCAACGGAGTCTCCGCGTTCTTGCGGTGGGACAGGATTTCGGAGAGCCCGAAGACGCCGACAATGACGGCCACGAAACTAACGCCGTCCAGGAGCCGGTCCATCCCGAAGGTGAAGCGCGGGGCACCCGCAACGGGGTCGATGCCGACCATGGAGATCAGCAGGCCCAGGGCTCCGGAGATCAGGGCCTTGACCATGGATTTGCCAGCCAGGGCGACCAGCAGGGAGATGCCGACGACCATGAGGGCGAAGAACTCCGGCGGACCGACGAGCAGGCCCAGTTCGCCCAGGGGCTTAGCAGCAGCGACCAGTCCGATGGTGGCGATGGTTCCGCCGACGAAGGAACCCACTGCGGCCAGGGTCAGCGCCGCACCGGCCCTGCCGAGCTTGGTCATCGCATAACCGTCGATGGTGGTGATCGCCGACGACGCCTCACCCGGAGTGTTCAAAAGGACGCTGGTGATGGTTCCGCCGTACTGGGTGCCGTAAAAAATGGCACACAGCATGATGATCGAACCGGTGGGGTCCAGGTTCAAAGTGAGCGGGATGAGCAGGGCTACACCGGCCACCGGGCCAACTCCGGGAAGGACCCCAATGATGGTGCCCAGCAGGCAGCCCAGGAAGGCGAAGATCAGATTTTGCCAGGTCATGGCGGCTGCGAAGCCGCCGAGCAGTTCGTTAAGTGTGTCCACGTCTAGAGTCCGATCAGGTTCAGCGGAGCGAATGCCGAGACGGGGAGTGCGACGTTCAACCCGTAGTTGAAGGCATAGAACGCGCCGACGCTTCCGGCAAGGGCGATGATCAGGGAGGACATCCAAGTCCGGCGCCCCCGCAGTTTCAGGTGATAGAGCAGGAACAGGAACATGCTCAGCTGAAAGCCCAGCAAATCCATGACGGACGCCAGGAGCACAAGGCTGACCACGACCGCGATCACCAGACCCCTGTCGATCCCCTCGGCCCTCTCGCTCGGCCGGCGCAGCTCCTGGACCAGCCAGAGCGCCGACATCGCGACCAGCACCCCTCCCATGGCGAACGGGAACATGCCGGGACCTGGCCCCAACGACGTCCACAGGCCGAGGCCGACCGAACTGGCCAGAACATAGACGCCGACGGCGGTGAACGTGCCGATGCCCGCAAGCACCGACGGAGCGACGCGGATGGCGCGCTCGGGTTTAGTCAGTAGTGACTCCGTTGTCATCGTTTCCTTCTTACGTTTCGCGATATTCTATTTCATAGAATGAAAGAACATTTCGTCTGAAGAAATAGTGACAGGAGACACAAACGCTGTCAAGCGCAGTGCAGTTACATAGAATGAAACAATGACAGTGACTTCGACACATTCGGCCGGCTCCGCTGAAGAGGGCGGCCCCAAGGCCGGGAACATGCGCTCCCTGTCCAGGTCGATGGAGGTTTTCGCCGAACTCCAGCGTGCGGAGCGGCCCCAGCGCCTCAGTGACCTGGCCAGGACCTGCGGCATGAGCCTGCCGACGACGTTGCGGATCCTGCGGGTCCTTCAGGATTTCGGCATGGTCAGCCAGACGGACAAGTCCTACCGGATCGGCCCCGCGGTCCTGCCCGCGGCCCGGAGCTACCTGGAGAACGACCCCCTCGTGGTTGCCGCGCGGCCGATCCTCCAACAGGTGGCCTCCCAGACGGGACTCACGGCCTCGCTGTACACCAGGCTGGGCTTTGAAAGGATCCTCGTCGCACGTGTCGACGGCGACTCGCCCCTCCGCTATGACCTGCCGTTGGGTAAGCGTCTCCCCCTCACCGTCGGAGCGGCCGGGAAGATCCTGCTGGCCACCGTTACCGATACGGAACTCGGGCAAGTGGTAGCCGCGGCCATCGCCTCCGGCCATGAGGAGAGTACATTTACTGCCGACGAGCTGCGCGCACGCCTGCCTGAGCCCGGCGTCGATTACGCGTATTCGGCCGATGAGCGTGCCACCGGCGTGCTGTCGGTCGCCGTCGCTGTGCCGAACGGCACCCGACGCCCCAGTGAGTCCATGGCACTAACCAGTCCCGTTGAGTCCGCCACCGAAGCCGGCCTCGAGGCCGGCGTTCCTGAACTCCGGCGCGCCGCCGGCCGACTCTCAGAACTCTTGGAAGGGTCCGTCTACTAGGCGGGGCCTCTCCGCCGCCACGTGCCCGCTCCTCGTGCCCAAGAATGGGCATGTCCCTTCCCCGAGGCCACGGCAGAGGGACATGCCCTCCCCTGCGCGCCGCCAGTGGACATGTGGCCCATATGTCCACTCTGCGCGGTCAAAAATGGGCATGTCCCCCTCCCGGGGTCAGGTCAGGCGCGCGTACCCCAGCAGCGCGGCCGTGCCCATGCCGCCTGCGATGCTGATCATCGCCAGGGCAAGCTGCCCCGGCTCCGGGGACTTGCGGGCCTGTGCGAGCAGCCGGGTGACCAGTACCGCGCCCGAGGCTCCATAGGCGTGACCGAGGGCCAGGGCGCCGCCGTCGAGGTTTGCCTGGTCAGGGTCGATTCCCAGCTGGTCAAAGCATGCGAGCGTCTGGGCCGCGAAGGCCTCGTTGAATTCCACCAGGCCCACGTCCGCGGCCGTCAGTCGGTGCGCCGCCAGGAGCCGTTCGGCCGCCGCGGCCGCGCCGATGCCCAGCAGCTGCGGCGCCACCCCGGCGGTGTCGGTTCCCAGGACCAGCAGCCCGTCGGCGGCGCCCAGCTGCCGGGCCCGCTCCATGGACGTGACAACGACGGCGGCGGCACCGTCGGCGTCGAAGCAGGAGTTACCGGCCGTGACCGTGCCGCCGCTGGCGAAAACGGGCGGAAAACGGGCCATCAGGGCCGGGCCAAGACTCGGCCGCGGCCCGTCGTCGGCTGCCGCGGACTCGCCGGAGCCGGCGGCGAGGGGCACGATTTCGGCGTCGAACGTCCCGGCGGCCGCGGCTGCCAGGGCGCGTTGGTGGCTGCGGAGCGCGAAAGCGTCCTGGCGTTCCCGGCTGATGCCGAAGCGGGCGGCGACGTTTTCGGCCGCCACCCCCATGTCGGGGTCGCCGAAGCTCAGTGGAGCGAACTGGGCCCGGCTGTAAAAGTCCGGGCTGCCGTCGTCGTTGCGGTGGGCGCGGAGCGGAGCCGTGCTGATGCTCTCGACGCCGCCCGCGAGGTACAGGCCGCCGCCGCCCGCCGCGACCAGCCGGGAGGCCAGGACGATCGCGTCCAGACCGGAGCCGCATTGCCGGTCCA
>NZ_KI914903.1:21071-24540 GCF_000520575.1 Arthrobacter sp. I3 | reverse complement strand
AGCGCGGCGAGCCGGGCCACGTTTCCGCCGCCGCCCACGGCGTTGCCGATCACGACGTCGGTCACGGATTCCCCGGTGCCGTCGCCGGCATCGGCGAGCAGGCTGCGGAGCACCGGAGCCAGGAGTTCGTGGGCGCGGAGCTTCTTCAGTGCCCCGTTGGCGCGGCACAGCGGCGTCCGGCGCGCGGCGATGATCACGGGCTGCCTGTCCTCAGGCAGCAGCCCCGGGAAAGACAGCCCGGGAACAGACCGCCGGGGGAACGACGTTCCGCGGAGCGGCTGCCCGGGTGCTGCCGGCCCGCTGCCCGCGCGCGGCTCAGCCAAGACGCCGGATCCTGGGATCGTTCCGCGCCACCCAGTCCAGCAGCAGCTGCCGGCTGATTTTGCCGCGGTCCGTCAGGGGCAGCTCCGTCAGCACGAAGTACTCCAGGGGGCGCTTGTTCCGGGCCAGCACATCGTCGATCCCGGACCGCAGCTGGGTGGCGGTGACCGCTCCGTGCGAGGGCACGACGCCGGCCACGACGCGCTGGCCGCGAAGATCGTCAAGCATGCCGGCCGCCACGGCCGCCGCGACGCCCGGGACGGAGGCCAGCGCCATCTCAACCTCATGCGGGTAGACGTTGGTGCCGGCGGTGATGATCATGTCGGAGCGGCGGCCCAGCATGTGCAGGGTCCCGTCGGAGAGGTAGCCCTGGTCCCCCACGGTGTACCAGCCGTCGAAACAGCGCAGCGCCTGGCCGTCGTCACCCCACAGGTAGCCGTTGCTGACCATGCCGCTGCGGACGCAGATGTTGCCGTCGCTGCCGTCCGGGAGTTCGGCGCCGTCGTCGTCGAGGATGCGGATTTCGACGCCGGGAAAGGGCTTTCCGATGCCGGTCCCGCCAGGCTCGACGGGCTCGCCCGGACGCAACCCGGCGCCCGAGACGAAGCTAAGCTCGGAGGCGCCGTAGTACTCGAAAATGGTCGCGTTGGGGGCCCAGCGCCGGGCCGCCTCCAGCGTCCGGGCGTCCAGCTTGGAACCGGCGCAGATGATGCTGCGGATGCCGGAGGCATCGACACCGCCGGCCAGGCCCCGCTCGCTGAGCAGCCGGAGCATGGTGGGCACCAAGACCAGGCGGGTGATGCCGTCGTGGCTGACGGCCGCGTGGGCGGCGCCGACATCGAAGTGGTCCAGGCTGTGGAACTCGGCGCCGGCGTACAGGCATTCGGCGAGGGCATAGAGGTTTAGGCTTGCCGCGAGCGGTCCGGGAGCCAGGGACTTGTCGTCCTGCGTCAGTGCGAAGAATTCAATGGAGGCCTCGAAGGATTCCTGCCAGGACCGCCGCGAGCGGGTGAACGCCTTGGGCACCGAGGTGGTGCCGGACGTCAGGCCGACCAGGAACGAGGTCTCCGGCGGCCCGTCGGCGAGCCCGGTCCCCGGCCCGGGAACTGCACGCGCCGGACGCGTTTCCGACCCGGCGATGCGGGCGGTGATGCCGTCCTGGAGTTGCTGGGGCCAGGCCGGGTCCAACACGGCGCACTGCCGCTCACCAGCGACGGCCGCGGCGAACGCTACGGCGAAGTGGGTTGAATTTTGTTCGGACAGCACGGTGATGGCCGGTGCCGAGGGCACCAGGGCCGCCGCTTTGTCCCGCAGGCCGGACCAGCTGAGGTGCTCTCCGGCCACGACGACGGCTGTCTCGTCGGGACGGTCATCGGCCCAGCGCTGGAGTCTGTCGAGAAATGGCATCGAACCAACTTTAGCGTTGCCGGGCGCCGCGGCTGCGTGTGCGGGATATTGTGACTCCATGAGCTTTAACGACAACGCCCCGCTGGACCCGTCACAAGTCCAGGACCGTCGCGGGATGGGCCGCGGCCCGATGATCGGCGGCGGGATCGGCGGCGGCATCATCCTCCTGCTGGCAGCCCTCTTTGGCATCAATCCCCAGCTTCTCGAGGGTCTGGCCGGCACCGTCCAGGATCCCCAGACGCAGAGCCAGGGCTCTGCCCCCGCCTGCCAGACCGGCGCCGACGCCGACGCCCGCCTCGACTGCAGGATCACCGGAACGGTCAACAGTCTGAACGCCTTCTGGCCGGCCTATCTGGCCCAGTACAACACCAAGTACCCGCGGCCGAAGGCGGTGATCTTCACCGGCGGAACCAACACCGGCTGCGGCGCCGCCACCTCGGACGTGGGGCCGTTCTACTGCCCCGTCGACACCACGGCATACTTCGATCCCGGCTTCTTCCAGGAGCTGGTGGACCGGTTTGGCTCCTCCGGCGGCCCCCTGGCGCAGGAATATGTGGTGGCCCACGAATTCGGCCACCACGTCCAGAACCTGCTTGGCGACCTCGACCGGGCGCAACAGGATCCGCAGGGACCCGGTTCCGGGGGTGTCCGGGTTGAGCTCCAGGCCGACTGTTACGCGGGGCTGTGGGCCCACTATGCAACAACGCAGGCGGATCCCAAGACCGGCCAGCCCTATCTCGACCCCTTCACTGACCAGGACGTGAAGGACGCCCTGTCGGCGGCCTCGGCCGTCGGTGATGACCGTATCCAGAAGGCCGCCACGGGCCGCGTCTCACCGGAGGCATGGACCCACGGGTCAAGTGCCCAGCGGCAGAAGTGGTTCTACCAGGGGTACACCACCGGGGACATCAACAAGTGCGACACATTCGCGGTGGCAACGCCTTAGCCCCAGCCCCCTGGCCCCACCCCTCTGGTCCCGACTCTCCGGCCTACACCCGAGGCCTCACCCGCGCGGCCGGCGCCGGACCGGGACCTCGACATAGCTGAGGAATCCGGCGTGGCCCAGGTGCCGGTGCTTCGCGTGCCACACGGGCCGGTACTGGTGCCCGAAGGGGTCGGTCACCAGGACCGACTCCAGGCGGTCGTTTCCGGCCAGGAGGCGGTCGACGTCGGCCAGCGCATTGCGCCGCGTCGCCAGACCGTCGATGTCCAGGCTCCAAAGCCCCAGCTCAGCATCGGTTCCGCGTTCCAGCTGCAGCGTCTCGAACAGTCCGGCCACGAGCCCGGCGAGCCCGACGGGGTCAACCCGCTGCAGCCGGTGGGACTCGGGATGCACATCGCGCGCCTCGGCGAGGGCCTGGCGCAGCCAGTGGAACTCCACCGATCCCAGGGGCGGTCCCATGCGCAGGTGGCGGTTCTCGTCCAGCTCCAGCCGGTACGTGACGGCGCTGCGGTCCATGATGCACGGAGCTTCGCCCACATATTCGAAGTCGGCCAGCAGGGCTTCGCGGGACCGGTAGTAGGAGAAGTCGCCGCTGTCCTCGACAACCACGAAGTCCTTGCCGGCATCGGAGGGCCGCGGCGGTGGCGTGGCATCCATTCCCGTGTGCCTCCTGTTCGACGGCGTGCCCGGCCCGAAGCGCGTGGACCCGTTGTCTTTATCAGACCACCGCCGGGACGATATGGGAACGGCGGCGGGAATGCCGGAAGGAAATGACGGAGAGAAATAACGACGGCGGCC
>NZ_KI914903.1:16645-20971 GCF_000520575.1 Arthrobacter sp. I3 | reverse complement strand
AGGTGGGGCCGCCGTCGTTCACGCCCGGGCCATACCGGCCCGGACGTGCGGTAAAGCTGTGGTGCGGATCTAGATGTTGAAGCCCAGGGCGCGCATCTGGTCGCGGCCGTCCTCGGTGATCCGTTCCGGGCCCCATGGCGGCATCCACACCCAGTTGAGCCGCCAATCGTCGACAATCCCGTCCAGGGCCTTGCCGACCTGCTCCTCGATCACGTCGGTGAGCGGGCAAGCGGCGGTGGTGAGAGTCATGTCGATCAGCAGGGCGCCGTCGTCGTCGGAGTATTTCAGACCGTACAGCAGGCCCAGATCAACGATGTTCACCCCGAGTTCCGGGTCGATCACATCCTTGAGCGCCTCTTCGACATCCTCGAGGCCCGTGCGGGCCACATTGAGTTCGGTCATTGCGGAGTCCTAACTACGCCTGGGCTGCAGCCGAGGCGGCAGCGATGGTGGCCGCCCCTGCGCCGGTGGCGTAGCGGTCGTAGCCTTCGTCTTCGAGGCGGTCGGCGAGCTCCGGGCCGCCCTCTTCCACAACCTGGCCATCGACGAACACGTGCACGAAGTCCGGCTTGATGTAGCGCAGGATCCGGGTGTAGTGCGTGATGAGCAGGGTGCCCATGTTGCCTTCGCCGTGGGCGCGGTTGACGCCCTCGGAGACAACCTTGAGCGCGTCGACGTCCAGGCCCGAGTCGGTCTCGTCGAGGATGGCGAACTTCGGCTTGAAGAGCTCGAGCTGGAGGATCTCGACGCGCTTCTTCTCGCCGCCGGAAAAGCCTTCGTTGACGTTGCGCTGGGTGAAGTCGGCGTCGATGCGCAGCTGCGCCATGGCGGCCTTGACCTCCTTGGTCCACGTGCGCAGCTTGGGGGCTTCGCCGTCGATCGCGGTCTTGGCGGTGCGCAGGAAGTTGGTCATGCTCACGCCCGGGACCTCGACGGGGTACTGCATGGCCAGGAACAGGCCGGCGCGGGCGCGCTCGTCGACGCTCATGGCGAGGACGTCTTCACCGTCGAGGGTGATCGTGCCGGAGGTGACGTTGTAGCGCGGGTGCCCGGCGATGGTGGACGCCAGCGTGGACTTGCCGGAGCCGTTGGGGCCCATGATGGCGTGCGTCTCGCCGGTCCTGATGGTCAGGCTGACGCCCTTCAGGATTTCCTTGGTGCCCTGCTCGGTGTCAATGCTGACGTGCAGGTCCTTGATCTCAAGAGTCGACATGTGTCTTGTTCTCCTCTGCACCGTGCCCTCGGCACTGTGCGTTTTCTTGGCGATAAGTTTTTCTTGTGCGGGATGCCGGCTGCAGGCAGCTAGCTGAAGGTGGGAGCCTCGGCGCCGTTCAGGACGTTGGTGAAGTCCACGTAGACCTCGTCATCCAGGACGGTCACGGCAAACACGGGAACGGGATCATAGGCCGGCAGCTGGAGTGGCTCGCCGCTGCGCAGGTCGAACTGGGAGCCGTGGCCCCAGCACTCGATCTTGCAGCCTTCGACTTCTCCTTCGGAGAGGGAGATGTCCGCGTGCGAGCAGGTGTCGCCGATGGCGTGGATCTCCCCCATCGAGTCCTTCACGATCGCTACCGGGTAGTCGTCGATCAGGATCCGCAGCGCCTGCTTGAGTTGGATCTCGCTGGCGTTGCAGACTAGCTCGCCCTTTGGCTGTTCAGTCATTGATGTCGTCCGTGTTCTCTGGTGCTGCGCACTAGTGGTTGGTCGCCGCGAGTTCGCGCTCGACGGCTTCCGTGAGGCGCTCTTCGATGGCCGGAACGTTGATCTTCTGGATGATCTCGTTCAGGAACCCGCGGACCACCAGTCGGCGGGCCACTTCTTCCGGGATGCCACGGGCCATCAGGTAGAACAGGTGCTGATCATCGAATCGTCCGGTGGCGCTGGCGTGGCCGGCGCCGGCGATCAGGCCGGTCTCAATCTCAAGGTTCGGCACGGAATCGGCGCGGGCACCGTCGGTCAGGACCAGGTTGCGGTTGGCCTCGTAGGTGTCGGTGCCTTCTGCTTCCTTGCGGATCAGAACGTCACCGACCCACACGGTGTGCGCGTTGCGGCCCTGCAGGGCGCCCTTGTACAGGACGTTTGACTTACAGTTGGCCACGGCGTGGTCCACGAACAGGCGCTGCTCGAGGTGCTGGCCGGCGTCGGCGAAGTACAGGCCGAACAGTTCCACTTCGGCGCCCGGGGCGGTGAAGCGTGCCGAGGGCGTGACGCGCACGAGGTCGCCGCCGAGGCTGACCACAATGTGCTTGAACTTCGCGTCGCGGCCGAGCTTCGCCTGCTGGGAGGAGGCGTGGACGGCGTCGTCGTTCCATTCCTGGAGCGAGATGACGGTCAGCTGCGCGCCCTCCTCAACGAGGATTTCGATGTTTTCCGAGACGACGGCGGTGCCCTGGTGGTCCAGGACGACGACCGACTTGGAGAACTTTTCCGCGACGATCACGACGTGCTGCGCGGAAGCTTCGGTGCCCTGGCCGGTCAGCAGCACGCTGACCTCGCCCTCCACCTCGACCTCGGACGGGACCGTGATGACGGTGGCCTCGGCGAAGTTCTCCCAGGCGTTCGCGGAGACGCGGTCCTCGGGGATGGCGGCGGAGCCGATCCGGCGGTCGTCCCGGCCGACGGTCTCGACCCTGACGCTGTCCGGAGCGGTGACGCTCACGGCCGGCGCCGCACCGGTGAGGACCTCGGTGTGCAGGCCGCGGAGGCGCTTGAGCGGGGTGAAGCGCCAGTCCTCCTCCATGCCGGTCAGCGGTTTGAAGTCCGCCAGCTTGTAGGAGGTCAGGCGGCCGGCGCGTGAGCTGTCGGGTACGCCGACACCGCCGCCGTGCGAGTGGCGCTTGACGGCCTCGCCGGCCAGCGGCGCCTTGGACTCCGCGGCGTTCAGCGGTGAGAGGCTTTCGCCTTCCTCGGTGAAGCCGTTGATGAACGGCTGGGCTGAGGGCGCGCCGATGCGGGCCTTTTCAGTAGTGATGTCAGTCATTAACCGACCGATCCTTCCATCTGCAGTTCAATCAGTCGGTTCAGCTCGAGGGCGTATTCCATCGGCAGTTCGCGGGCAATCGGCTCGATGAAGCCGCGGACGATCATCGCCATGGCCTCGTCTTCGCGCATGCCGCGGGACATCAGGTAGAACAACTGCTCCTCGCTGACCCGCGAGACCGTGGCCTCGTGGCCCATCGTGACGTCGTCCTCGCGGATGTCAATGTACGGGTAGGTATCCGACCGGCTGATGGTGTCCACCAGGAGGGCGTCGCAGCGGACCGTGTTGGCCGAGTGCTTGGCGCCTTCGCGGACCTGGACCAGGCCGCGGTAGGCAGCACGGCCGCCGCCGCGGGCCACGGACTTGGAGATGATCGAGCTCTTGGTGTTGGGCGCGATGTGGACCATCTTGGAGCCGGTGTCCTGGTGCTGGCCTTCGCCGGCGAACGCGATGGACAGGGTCTCGCCCTTGGCGCCTTCGCCCACGAGGTAGACGGCCGGGTACTTCATGGTGACCTTGGAGCCGATGTTGCCATCGATCCACTCCATGGTGGCGCCCTCTTCGCAGATGGCGCGCTTGGTCACCAGGTTGTACACGTTGGTGGACCAGTTCTGGATGGTCGTGTAGCGGACGCGGGCGCCCTTCTTCACGATGATTTCCACGACGGCGGAGTGCAGCGAGTCCGAGGTGTAGATCGGCGCGGTGCAGCCTTCGATGTAGTGGACGTAGGAGTCCTCGTCGGCGATGATCAGCGTGCGCTCGAACTGGCCCATGTTTTCCGTGTTGATGCGGAAGTAGGCCTGCAGCGGGATGTCCACGTGGACGCCCTTGGGCACGTACACGAAGGAACCGCCGGACCAGACGGCTGTGTTCAGCGACGCGAACTTGTTATCGCCCACCGGGATGATGGTGCCGAAGTACTCCTGGAAGATCTCCGGGTGCTCGCGCAGCGCGGTGTCGGTGTCCAGGAAGATGACGCCCTGGGCTTCCAGGTCCTCGCGGATCTGGTGGTAGACCACTTCAGACTCGTACTGGGCGGCGACGCCGGAGACGAGGCGGCTGCGCTCGGCTTCCGGGATGCCCAGCTTCTCGTAGGTGTTCCGGATGTCCTCGGGCAGGTCTTCCCAGGTGGCGGCCTGCTTCTCGGTGGAGCGCACGAAGTACTTGATGTTGTCGAAGTCGATGCCGGACAGGTCCGCGCCCCAGGTGGGCATGGGCTTGCGGTCGAAGTACTTCAGGCCCTTGAGCCGGAGGTCGAGCATCCATTCCGGCTCGTTCTTCTTGGCCGAAATATCGCGAACAACGTCTTCGTCGATGCCGCGGCGGGCGTTGGCCCCGACGTCGTT
>NZ_KI914903.1:6824-16545 GCF_000520575.1 Arthrobacter sp. I3 | reverse complement strand
CCCGACGTCGTTCTTGTCGGCCCAGCCGTACTCATAGGTGCCAATTCCGTGGAGCTCGGGATTCTTTTCCAGAATCTCCGAAATCACAGTAGAGCCAGCAACCTTCTTCTCTGATAGTTGGTCCGTCATCACGGCCTTTCTTGGAGATGGTTGGATACTTCGTCCGGGTTGACCGGTGCAGCGGGACTGGGAGTCCCGACGGCGGCCGGACGGCCCGTAGGTATGTGGGTGGTGCAGACGTGCCCGCCGCGTGCCAGGGTGGACAGCCGGCGCACATCGACGCCGACCAGCCGGGAGAACACGTCAGTCTCCACGTCGCAGAACACGGGGAACTGGGCAGCCAGGTGTTGGATGGGGCAGTGCCCCTGGCAGAGCTGGACGCTGGAGAGCGCCGCCGGGAGCGGGGCCTTGGCTTCGATCGACTGCGCCGAGGCGACGAACCCGTCGCGGCTCAGCGCCGCGGAGAGAGCCTGGGCGCGGGCCGTGATGTCCGGTCCTGCCTGCTCGATCTCCGGCGCGTAGCGGCGCTCCATGTCGGCGAACCGCTCGACGGCGAACTGCCGCACGGCCTCGGGGCCGGCCGCCTCGCCGAGCCGGCGCAGCGCCACGGAGGCGATGTCGAGGTAGTCGTTGCCCAGGTTCGACTGGCCCTGGGAGCTCAGGACGTAGCGGCGGGCGGGCCGTCCGGCGCCGGCACCGGCGCGGGCAACCCGCTTGACCTCAATTACGCCGGTGCGCGCGAGGTGGTCCAGGTGGCGGCGCACGGCGGCCGGAGTGAAGCCCAGAAGGTCGCCGAGTTCGGCTGCGCTGATGGGTCCGTGTTCCAGCACAGCGTTCAGGACGCGGTCGCGCGTGCGCTCTTCGGCGTCGTGCGCGTGGGTGCCGGCGGCCGCGGGAACGGCGTCCGGAACGGCAGCCATGTGTGCCCGGGCAGGCCTGACGCGCGCGGCGCCGCGCCCGGACGGGACTGCGGACGCAGCGGCTCCGGAAACAGCGGCTCCGGAAACAGCGGCTCCGGACACCGTAGTTCCGGACACAGGGGCGCTCATGGAATACACAACACAATCATGTCGTAATTTAGTCCGGCATTCCAGTAAGGCATGGCTTGCCTGCGGGACCGCCCCTCCGAGGGGCCGACGTACTACATCGCGTAGAATGCTGTGGTGCGATCTCCCGAATCCCCCGTTTTGACCATCAGCGGGCTTGTCAAGGATGTTGGTCCACTGCCCACCCTCGACGGCAAGATGCTGCGCGTGGTCAGCGGCCTTTCCCTCATCGCCGAACGCGGCCAAGTCACGGCCCTGCTCGGCGCCAATGGCGCGGGCAAGACCACCACCATCGAATGCGCCCAGGGGCTGCAAAAGCGCACCGCCGGCGCCATCAGCCTACTCGGCCACGATCCGGATTCGGCCGGCGCGGGCCTCCGTGCCCGGGTGGGCGTGATGCTGCAGGACGGCGGCCTGCCGCCGTCGGCCCGGCCCATCCCCCTGCTGCGGCACATCGCCGGCATGTATCAGGACCCGTGGCCGGTGGATGAACTCATCGGCCGCCTGGGCATCGACTCCTTCAGCCGCACCAACGTGCGGCGCCTGTCCGGCGGGCAGAAACAGCGCCTCGCCCTGGCCGCGGCGCTGGTCGGCAATCCGGAGGTCCTGTTCCTCGACGAGCCCAGCGCGGGCCTCGACCCGCAGTCCCGCCAAATGGTCTTCGATCTCATCTCCGAACTGCGGAACAGCGGCATGGGCATCATCCTGACGACGCACCTGATGGACGACGCCCAGCGGCTGGCGGACTACGTCTACATCATCGACGCCGGCCGCAACGTCGCCGAGGGCACCGTCGCCCAGCTCCTGCGCCACCAGCTCCCGGCCGGCGACGCGTCGCAGCACATCCGCACCTTGTTGTTCGAAACCGAACCCGGCCTGGACTTCGCCGGCGTGCTGCCCGACGGCGTCGACGTCACCGAGGCGCGGGCCGGCAGTTACGCCGTGACCGGAGCCCTGACGCCCGCCGACCTCGCCGCGATCACCGCGTGGTGGGCCCAGCGCGGGATCATGCCCAGCTCCCTGAGCCTTGAAGCGCGCAGCCTCGAGGATGTCTTCCTGGACATCTCCGGAAGGGAGATCCGATGACCCGCGTAACTGGTGGCGCCCCGCTGGAGAGCGCACGCCGTGCCGGCGCGCCCCCCGCCGCGCATGGCAGCGCCCCCGCGTCCCTGCTGCGCCGCATCCTGCTGCAGGGGCAGTACGAGACAGTCACCATGCTCAGGAACGGCGAGCAGCTGATCCTCGCGATAGTGCTGCCGCTGCTGGCCATGGTCGGCCTGACCGTGACTCCCCTGCTGGACGGACTCGGTTCGAGCCGCATCAATGTCGCCGTCCCCGGCATCCTGGCCCTGTGCGCCATGTCGACAGCCTTCACCGGGCAGGGCATCTCCACCGGCTTCGACCGCCGCTACGGCGTCCTGCGCTTTCTTTCCACGACACCCCTGGGCCGCACCGGCCTGATTGCGGGGAAGGTCCTGGCCGTCCTGGCGGTGCTGTTCCTGCAGGTGCTCATCGTGACCGCGGTGGCCCTGCTGCTGGGCTGGCAGCCCAATCCCGCGGGCTGGCTGCCCGGGCTGGCCATCCTGGTGCTCGGCGCCGCCGCTTTCACGGCACTCGGGCTGGTGGTCGCCGGGACGGTGCGGCCGGAGGCGACCCTGGCCATCACCAACCTGCTCTGGATCCTGCTCGGCGCGCTTGGCGGAATCGTGATTCCGGCCGAACGGATCCCGGCGCTGGCCCAGGCCGTGGTGCATTTCCTCCCCTCCGGCGCGCTGGGCCAGGCGCTGAGGGATGCTTTCCTGGACGGCAGCGTCAATGGTGCCGCCGTTCTTGTCCTGCTGCTCTGGACGGCGATCGCCGGCGGCGCAGCAACCCGTTGGTTTAAGTGGAATTGAGAAAACTGTGAGCACGGCGTCACGAACTCCCCGGATTGTCTCCGGAATCACCTCCCGGCTGCCAGTCCGCGTCGATAAGACGGTCAGGCGGCTGGCCGTGCTGTCCCTCATTGGCCAGATCGTCCTGGTGGTGACCGGCGGCGCCGTCCGCCTGACGGCCTCGGGCCTCGGCTGCCCCACGTGGCCGCGCTGCACGGAGGGATCCCTGGCGACCACCCCGGAAATGGGGATCCACGGAATCATCGAATTCGGCAACCGGCTCCTGACGTTTGCGCTGGCGGCCGTCGCCGTGATGATGCTGGTCTATCTGTGGAACCTCCGCAAGGAGCGCCGCGACCTCTTCCTGCTGGCCCTCGGCCTGCTCGCAAGCATCCCGGCCCAGGCCGTCATCGGCGGCATCACGGTGCTGACCCAGCTGAACCCGTGGGTCGTGGGCCTGCACTTCCTCGTGTCCATGGCCCTCGTGGTCCTCGCGACCCTTCTGGTGAACCGGGCCTACGACCGTACGGGCAAGGCCCGGACCGTGCAGCTTCCCGCCCTGCCGGGCGTTGCGCGCCCGGTGATGACCGCCGTCGCGGTCCTCTCGGCCGTCGCGGTCTGCCTCGGTGTGGTGGTAACCGGCGCCGGTCCGCATGCCGGGGACGCGAACGCCCCGCGCAACGACCTCGACTGGGACCTGTTCGCGCACATCCACGCCGTGCCCGCCTACCTGGTGACCGCCGGCGCGCTGTTCGCGTTGGTCCTTGTGGTCCGCGGCCGGATTCAGGGGCCGTTCCGCTCCGCGGTGTTCATGCTCCTGGGCGTCACGGTGCTGCAGGCCGCAATCGGCTTCACGCAGTACTACAACGGCATCCCGGCGCTGCTCGTCGGCGCTCACATGCTGGCGGCGGCGCTGCTGATGAGCGCGGCGACCAACGCCGCAGACCTCGCCCGCTACAGCCCGGTGGATTAACCCGATGGACTAACCA
Organism: Arthrobacter sp. I3; assembly: GCF_000520575.1. NCBI lineage: Bacteria > Bacillati > Actinomycetota > Actinomycetes > Micrococcales > Micrococcaceae > Arthrobacter > Arthrobacter sp. I3. The sequence goes on along the minus strand of NZ_KI914903.1, from coordinate 12,636 downwards.
GCCGCAGCACCCTGAACAAAAGCATCGCGGGGTCGCTTACCGCCCTTCCGGCACGCCCGGACGGGCCGTAAGTGGCCCCGCGATTGCTGTCTGTCGCTGTCTGGGCACTCGTACGGGCGCTGCGGCAAAAATGACCAGTACCGCATTCACCTCCCGGGGGCTGGCCTTGACGGGATTTCCGGGTGGACTATGGGATGGCATGGACATGGATCGTCGCGGCCGTGGGGTTTCCTCGTTCGTTCCCGTGACGCTGACCGGAAGGCCTTCTCTGATGCAAGCGACAGAACCGACCGTGCCACCTTCACCCTCAGCCCGCCAACGCGCGGCGAGCCTCAAAGAACGCGTCTACATCATCTTCACGAGCCTGGCCGTGGTGTTGGCGCTTCGGAGTCACGCGGACGAGACCACGCCGCTGGCAGCGGCGGCGACGCTCAGCATCGTGGTGATCGGCTCCCTGCTGGGGATTTTCGTCGCCGACCTCCTGAGCCACCTGACTGTTCATTCGAAGCTTCCCACCGGTGACGAGCTGCACCACATGATCACGGTCAGCGCGGGCGGCCTCGGCGTCCTGGTCACCCCGCTGCTCCTCCTCACGGCAGCCGGCCTTGGTCTGTGGTCGACGGCCGTTGCCCTCGGGTGGGCAGTCGCTGTTCTGGTTGTCTCGCTCGGCATCGTCGGGTTCCTCGCGATCCGCCGCCTCGAGATCCCGTTCCGTCACAAGGCCGCCATCATGTTCGCCGAAGTCGTGTTGAGCCTGCTGGTAATCGGGCTGGAGCTGGTGGCCCACAATCTCTAAAGAAGCCTTAAGGCGCCCCCCTCGACGCCCGGTTACTGGCCAGTCACTTGTCCAAACGGGAAAGATTTCGGAATACTGGATGCTGTGGCCCCTTTTCGGGCCCGCCCTTTAGCTGGGCAACCGCAGAGCCGGGCAGCCGCAGAGCCGGCGTCAGGTTTCGTCCAGCCAGGGCGGGAATACTTGGATAGGGCGCAGAACTCGCGCCGCAATCGCATCCATGGATAGACGGACGGCGCGGTTTTGCCTTGATGCAGCTGGAATCGGAACCGGCCAGACAGAGGCACCGGAGGATATGTGGCGTTACTAGTCCGCGAAAGGCCCGCACAGACGGTCCAACATACTGCAAAGCGCCCGCGGCTGGACGGCCTGGACGTCCTGCGGGGTGCCGCCGTGGGCGCGGTCCTGCTCGGACATTCCTGGCCCGGCATATTCCAGGGCGCCGGCATCGTGGGTGTCATTGCCTTCTTCGTGTTGAGCGGTTACCTGATCACCAACGTGCTGGTCGGCGATATCGAACGGCACCGAAAAATTCGTTACGGACGCTTCTACGCGCACAGGGCCTTCCGGCTGGTGCCGGCCCTGGTCTCTCTCCTGGGCGTATACGCGATCGTCGAATTGGCCACCGACGTCCTCGGTGACCGATCCAAGGGAATCGTGGGCTACACGGTCCTCGCCGGTCTGGGCTACCTCAAAGACCTCCCCCTGCCGTTCGACGTCAGCATGGCGATCGGGCCGCTCTGGACGCTGGCGGTGGAAGAACAGTTCTACCTGATCTGGCCCGCGCTGCTGGTGCTCGCGCTGCGGCGCAACCGCCAGGGACGGCTGATTGGCTGGTCCGCCGCCGTCGCGCTGTTCCTCATGTCGGCCAGTGTGCTGGCAATGGTGACCCTGGCCCCGCAACTTCACTCGCTGGTCTACGCGCTTCCGACCACGTGGGGGCTGGGCCTGATCATCGGTTCGGCCCTGCGGTTGTACAGGGTCCATGTGTTCAACTGGTTCACCGGCCGATGGCTCAGGCGTGCGGCCCTGGTCGGTTCCGTCGCCGTCCTGGCCGCGCTGATCTACTTCCCGAAGGCCAACGAAACGCCGGCCTTCATGTTCATTGGCGGCCCGCTGGCCATGGCCGCCGCGGCTGTCCTGGTCGCGCTGGCCGCCTCCCGTACCGCAGTGATGCCGAAGTGGACGCGTCCGGTGCAGCTGCTGGGCACCGTCTCCTACGCCGCGTACCTCTGGAACTACGCCGTCATTCTCTGGCTCAACGGCGGCTCCACGGCCGATCTGCCACCGCTCATCGCGGTGTCCGCCATCGTGGTGACCCTGCTCATTGCGGTCATCAGCTGGCACACCGTCGAACGGCTCGGGCGGATCGCGCGGACCCGCTTCGACCAGCACTATTCGGCCCGCTACCATCCGGACCGGCAGCCGGCCGGCAGCGCCGCTTCCCGGCACGGTTAGTCGCCAGAGTTCAGCCGGCACCCTTCAGTCGGCAGAGTTCAGTCGGCAGAGTTCAGTCGGCACCCTTCAGTCCCTGCGCGGGTCGTTCTCCAGCGTGCAGGCATCGGTGTTCGCCCCGCAGACGATCACCGCGACGCGTTCCCCTTCGGCGGGTGTGTACGCCCCTGACGTGAGCGCCGCGAACGCAGCCGCAGCCCCGTATTCGGCGGGGATCCGGTAATCGCTCCACAACTGTGACCGGGCGGCGACGATGGCGGCGTCGTCCACCAGCACAGAGGCCGGCGGGACGCGTGAGGCGATGCTGAAGGCGATGCCACCCACGCGCCTGGCCCCGAGGGAATCCGCGGCGACGCCCGAAACCGCCACATCGACCGGACGGCCGGCGTCGAGGGCCGCGCGCAGCGTGGGGATGGTGAAGGGCTCGACCGCGACGACGCGGGCCCGGCCCTCGGCAGCTGCCGCCACGCCCGCATAGAGTCCGCCACCGCCGACGGCGACGACGATCGTGTCGATGCCGGGCTCGTCCTCAAGGATTTCCTCGGCCAGGGTGCCCGCGCCTGCCGCGATTTCCAGCTGGTCGTACGCATGGCAGAACAGGGCGCCGGTATCTTCCACGTAGTCCATTGCGGCCGCGAACGCCTCCGCGTACTCGGCGCCGACCTGCCGGACCGTGGCGTTGTACGCGAGGAGACGCTCGACCTTTACCCGCGGGGCATTCTCCGGGACGAACACCGTCGCCGGCACACCGAGGGCCGCGGCGGCGTACGCGTTCGCCAAACCCGCGTTGCCGCCTGACGCCGCCACCACGCCGACGGCCGAGTCCAGCTCCCCGCGCTCCCGGGCGGCGAGCTGGCGGTTGAAGGCGCCGCGGGCCTTGAAGACGCCCGTGTGCTGCAGGAACTCACATTTGAACCAGAGCGGGGCGGCAGCGGTACCCCCGCGGAGCAACGGTGTGCGCCGCACGTGGCCACTGATGCGGTTCTGCGCCTGAAGTACGTCGCTGCGGTTGATCACGGGCTCCCCCTGGGGTTGTGTCGCCGGGCCGGTTCGTAAGGATACCCCGGGACCGAAAAGGACCGTCCCCCTGATACAGCTGACGCTCCCCCACCAGTGGTGAGGGAGCGTCAGGCAGATGAACGGGGGGATCAGCCGCCCATGACGGCCGAGCCGACGAACGGGTCGACGGCCAGGGCAATGAAGAGCAGGGTCAGGTAGCTGATGGAGCCGTGGAAGACCTTCATGGCTCCCTTGTTGGAAACGTCGCCGGCCTGGGCGCGGTTGTACAGGGCGTGCGACTCGTACAGGAACCAGGCACCGGCGCCGACGGCGGTCACCGTGTAGACCCAGCCGGCACCACCGGCCGGGATCATCAGCAGCGAACACGCCACCATGGCCCAGGCATAGAGGACCACCTGCACCGACACCACCTTCGCACCGGCGATGGCGCCCAGCATCGGTACGTTGGCGTTGCGGTAGTCCTCGCCGTAACGCATCGACAGCGGCCAGTAGTGCGGCGGGGTCCAGAGGAAAATCACCATGAACAGCACGACGGCGGGCCACTCGACGGTGTTGGTGACGGCGGCCCAGGCGATCAGGACCGGGAAGCACCCGGCGGCGCCGCCCCAGACAATGTTCTGGGCCGTGCGCCGCTTCAGGATCATGGTGTAGATGACCACGTAGAAGACGATGGCGCCGAGCCCGAGCCACGCGGCGAGCGGGTTGGCCCCGAACCAGAGGATGGCGATCGCCGCCGCGCCCAGCAGCCAGGAGAAGATGAGGGCTTCGCGGGGTGTGACCTCACCGGTGACCAGGGGCCGGTTCTCCGTGCGGTGCATGAGCTTGTCGATGTCGCGGTCGATGTAACAGTTGAAGGCGCCGGCGGAACCTGCCGCGAACGCGCCGCCCACCAGCGTCGCCAGGATCAGGCCGATCGACGGGAAGCCACGTTCGGCATAGATCATGGTGGGCAGCGTGCTGACGAGCAGGAGCTCGATCACGCGGGGTTTCGTGAGCGCCAGGTAGGCCTTGGCTTTGCGGCCGAAGCCCATTCTTCCCGAGGCCGGGGAGGCGTTCAGCGGCGTATTAGTTGTGCTCACGGTGGCAGTCACTCTGTTCTGTCTGGCTGTGCAGTTCTGTCTGGCTGGGCAGCCCCGGGTGGATTTCGCAACGCACTGTGCTGCAGACCGGGCTCCGCGCTCGGCGCACACCCGTGTCCTTGCCCCAGTCGAAGGCCACCACCCATCATACCGTGGAGCTCCGGGCCGGACGGCCGCCGAATGCCGCGCCATGATTCCGGCGCGTTAACGCCGGCTCACCGGCCCCGCGGCGGACGGTGATTCATATAAGCGAAATCAGGTCCAATTGGTGAGATATACGCTGACCACAAAGTGGAATGGGACTAGGCTGTCATTAGATCAGCGCACACGGGCACGCATTTAGGCACTTGCCGGAACACGCGGCTCTGCATCTGCGTCTGAATGATAGATCAACGTTTCGATGGTGAACGGCTGGTACGAACCGCAGCGGGCACCGAACTGTGCCCGGGCGGGAAAAGAGCGTACCGCCGGCCGTCAGCACAGAGAGGGGCCCGGTTTTCGTGCCACATTTGGAAGAGCAAGAACTGTCATGGACTGACTTGGACCAGCGCGCGGTGGACACCGTCCGGGTGCTGGCCGCGGATGCGGTGGAGAAGGTCGGAAACGGCCACCCGGGGACGGCGATGAGCCTGGCTCCGGCCGCGTATTTGTTGTTCCAGAAGCTGATGCGCCACGACCCGGCGAATCCGGACTGGCTGGGCCGCGACCGGTTCGTCCTGTCCCCCGGGCACACGTCCCTGACCCTGTACATCCAGCTGTTCCTCTCCGGCTACGGCCTGGAACTGAAGGACCTGGAGGCGCTGCGGACCTGGGGCTCGCTGACCCCGGGCCACCCGGAGTACAAGCACACCAAGGGCGTGGAGATCACCACCGGCCCGCTGGGCCAGGGCCTGGCGTCCGCGGTCGGCTTCGCCTATTCCCAGCGCCGGATGCGCGGCCTGTTCGACGCCGACGCTCCCGCCGGCACGAGCCCGTTCGACCACACCGTCTGGGTGATCGCCTCCGACGGTGACCTGCAGGAAGGCGTCACCTCCGAGGCGTCCTCGCTCGCCGGTCACCAGGAACTGGGCAACCTCGTGGTGATCTACGACGAGAACCACATCTCGATCGAGGACGACACCGATGTGGCGTTCACCGAGGACGTCCTGGCCCGCTACGAGGCCTACGGCTGGCACACCCAGCGGGTCGACTGGACCCGGACCGGCGAATACGTCGAAGACGTACAGGAACTGCACGCCGCACTGCTCGCCGCGAAGGCCGAAACCGGCAAGCCCTCCATCATCTCCCTGCGGACCATCATCGGGTACCCGGCGCCGAAGAAGCAGAACACCGGCAAGATCCACGGCTCCGCCCTCGGCGCTGAGGAAGTCGCAGCCCTGAAGAAGGTCCTGGGATTTGACCCGGAACGCGCCTTCCAGGTCGACGAGGACGTTCTGGCCCACGCCCGTGCCGTCCAGGACCGCGG
>NZ_KI914903.1:0-6724 GCF_000520575.1 Arthrobacter sp. I3 | reverse complement strand
CAGGCCGGCAACCCCGAGTCCGCTGCTCTGCTGGAACGCGTCGAAGCGAAGAAGCTCCCGGGCGACTTCGAAGCCGCCCTGCCGGTCTTCGAAGCCGGCAAGGACGTCTCCACCCGGGCCGCCTCCGGGAAGGTCCTGAACGCGATCGGCCCGGTAATGCCCGAACTCTGGGGCGGCTCCGCCGACCTCGCGGAGTCGAATAACACCACGATCGAGGGCTCGCCCTCATTCATCCCCACGTCCCGGTCCACCGCGGCGTGGAAGGGCAACCCCTACGGCCGGGTCCTGCACTTCGGCATCCGCGAGCACGCCGCGGCGTCGATCGTGAACGGCATCTCCCTGCACGGGCGCACCCGGGCTTTCTCCGGAACGTTCCTGATCTTCTCCGACTACCAGCGCCCCGCGATCCGGCTCGGCGCCCTCATGGGCGTCCCGTCGCTGTATGTCTGGACGCACGACTCGATCGGCCTGGGCGAGGACGGCCCCACGCACCAGCCCGTTGAGCAGCTCGCCTCCCTCCGCGCCATCCCGGGCCTGGACGTCGTCCGCCCGGGAGATGCGAACGAGGTCGCCGCGGCCTGGAAGGCCATGCTGGAAAACCACGAAAACCCCGCCGGCATCGTCCTGACCCGGCAGAACATCCCCACCTACGCCCGCGGCACCGGCGTCGCCGACGGCGACACCTTCGGCTCCACCGCCGGCGTCGAGAAGGGCGGCTACGTCCTTGCCGAGGCGTCGAAGGACGGCTCCACCGCCGAAGCCCAGGTCATCCTGATCGGCACCGGCTCCGAGGTCCAGCTCGCCGTCAACGCCCGCGAAGCGCTGCAGGCCGAGGGCATCCCCACCCGTGTGGTGTCCATGCCCTGCGTGGAATGGTTCAACAAGCAGGACGCCGCCTACCGCGACGCCGTGCTGCCCTCGGTCGTGAAGGCACGCGTCTCGGTCGAAGCCGGACTGGCCCTGGGCTGGAAGGAATTCGTCGGCGACGCCGGCCGTTCCATCTCCCTGGAGCACTTCGGAGCGTCCGCGGACTACAAGCGCCTCTTCCAGGAATTCGGCATCACCGCAGAAGCAGTCGCCGCCGCCGCGAAGGAATCCCTCGCCGGCCTCACCAACTGATCCACCACCACGGTTCCGGGGGACGCTGTGCCCCCGGAACCCATGATTTCCAGGAGTTATGAAATGACTACCCCCACCCAGCAGCTCTCCGACGCCGGCGTCTCGATCTGGCTCGACGACCTCTCCCGCGGCCGCCTGCAGACCGGCACCCTGCGCAAGCTGATCGAAGAGAAGAACGTCGTTGGCGTCACCACAAACCCGTCGATCTTCCACGCCGCCATCACCGCCGGCCACGACTACGACGCCGTGATCGCCGCCCAGGCCGCCGCCGGCGCCACCGTCGAAGAGACCGTCTTCGAAATCACCACCACCGACGTCGCCGACGCTTGCGACCTGTTCGCCCCGGTCGCCGCGGCCACCAAGGGCGTCGACGGCCGCGTCTCCATCGAGGTCGACCCCCGCCTGGCCTGGGACACCGCCGGCACCATCGCCGAAGCGAAGCACCTGTACAAGAAGGTCAACAAGGACAACGTCCTGATCAAGATCCCGGCCACCCTCGAAGGCCTCGAGGCCATCACCGCCACCCTGGCCGAGGGCATCAGCGTCAACGTGACCCTGATCTTCTCGCTGGAACGCTACCGCGCCGTGATCAACGCTTTCCAGTCCGGGCTCGAGCAGGCCAAGGACAACGGCCACGACCTGTCCACGATCCACTCGGTCGCGTCCTTCTTCGTCTCCCGCGTCGATGCCGAAATCGACAAGCGCCTCAACGCCATCGGCACCGAGGAAGCCAAGGCACTCAAGGGCAAGGCCGGCCTGGCCAACGCGCGCCTGGCCTACCAGGTCTACGAGGAGCTTTTCTCCACCGAACGCTGGGCCCTGCTGGCCGAGGCCGGCGCCCTGCCGCAGCGCCCCCTGTGGGCCTCCACCGGCGTGAAGGACCCGGCCTACCCGGACACCCTCTACGTCACCGAACTCGTCGCCCCCGGCGTCGTCAACACCATGCCGGAGAAGACGCTCGACGCGACGTTCGACCACGGCTCCGTCACGGGCGACACCGTAACCCGCGGCTACGACGACGCCAACGCCACGCTGAACTCCCTCGACGCGCTGGGGATTTCCTACAACGACGTCGTCGCCCTGCTCGAATCCGAAGGCCTGGACAAGTTCGTGGCCAGCTGGAAGGAACTGCTGGGCGACGTCGAAGGCGCCCTGGCCTCTGCACGGAAGGCTTCCTAACCCACCATGAGCACACTCAGCTACGACGCCACCGGCGCAGCCCGCCAGGCACATGAGCAGCACCTCCCGGCACTGCTGGAAGACCGCATCGCCACCCGGATCTTCGCGAAGGACCACACCCTGTGGGGTCCGGACGCAGAGCAGGAATCCGCTGTCCGGCTGGGCTGGGTCGAGGCGGCCTCCGTCTCCCAGCCGCTGGTCGGCGACATTCTCGAACTCCGCGACGCGCTGAAGGCCGAGGGCGTAACGCGGATCGTCCTCTGCGGGATGGGCGGTTCTTCGCTGGCGCCTGAAGTCATTGCGGGCACCGCTGGCGTCGAGCTGACTGTTCTGGACAGCACCGACCCCGAACAGGTCAGTGCCGCGGTGGCGGACCGGCTGGACGAAACCGCGATCGTGGTTTCCTCCAAGTCCGGCTCCACTGTGGAAACCGATTCCCAGCGCCGGATCTTCGAGCAGGCGTTCACCGATGCCGGGATCGATGCGAAGAGCCGCATCATCATCGTCACCGACCCGGGGTCGCCGCTGGACAAGGCCTCCCGGGAGGCAGGCTACCGCGCCGTCTTCAATGCAGATCCGAACGTCGGCGGCCGTTTCTCGGCACTGACCGCCTTCGGGCTGGTCCCGTGCGGGCTGGCCGGCGTCGACATCCAGGCTTTCCTGGATGAGGCCGAAGAAGCCGCCGAGATCCTCAATGAGGACTCGGAGGACAACATCGGCCTCGCTCTCGGCACCGCCCTGGGCGGCACCACCCCGCTGCGCAACAAAATCGTCATCGCCGAGGACGGATCCGGGATCGTGGGCTTCGCCGACTGGGCCGAGCAGCTCATCGCCGAATCCACGGGCAAGCTCGGCACCGGCGTGCTGCCGGTCGTCGCCGGTCCTGCCTCCCCGGAAGCCACTCTGGGCGCCCCCGACGTCCTGGTCATCAGGCTCGTCGCGGCGGATGCCGACGTGCAGCTCGGCGAGAACGAGGTCGCCATCGCCGGCGGCCTGGCCACGCAGATGATGGTGTGGGAATTCGCCACCGCCGTGGCCGGCCGCCTGCTCGGCATCAACCCGTTCGACCAGCCGGACGTCGAGGCAGCGAAGATCGCCGCCCGCGGCCTGCTGGACGCACAGCCCGCACCGACGCCGGCGAATTTCACCGACGGCGCGATCGAGGTCCGCGGCGGGGAATGGCTCGGCAACGCCGGCACCGCGGCCGAGGCTGTCAGCGCCCTGCTCGGCGAACTCGGCCCGGACAACTACCTCAGCGTCCAGGCCTATTTCGACCGGCTGGCCTATGCCAGCCTCGAAGGCGTCCGGGACGAACTGGCCGCGGTCAGCGGACGCCCGGTCACCTTTGGCTGGGGCCCGCGGTTCCTGCACTCCACCGGCCAGTTCCACAAGGGCGGACCCGCGATCGGCGTTTTCCTGCAGGTCACGGCCGCATCCGCGGCTGACCTGGCCATCCCGGACCGGCCGTTCACGTTCGGCGAGCTGATCTCGGCGCAGGCCGCGGGCGATGCCCAGGTCCTGTCCGAGCACGGCCGTCCGGTCCTTCGGCTGCACCTGGCCGACCGCGCCGCGGGTGTGAAGCAGCTCCAGGAGCTCGTCACCTCCCTTGCCGGCCAGGCAGCATCCTCCACTGAAAGCTAAGGCACCCACGCAACCATGCCAGAAACCTACATCGGCGGCAGGAACACGGCCGGCCGGGGGCGCAATCCGCTCCGGGACCCCCGTGACCGCCGTCTGAACCGTATTGCCGGCCCGGCGTCGCTGGTCCTGTTCGGGGTGACCGGGGACCTCGCCCGCAAGAAGCTCATGCCCGCCGTGTATGACCTCGCCAACCGCGGGCTGCTGCCGCCGAGCTTCGCGCTGGTGGGCTTTGCCCGCCGCGAGTGGGAGAACGAGGACTTCGCCGCGGAGGTCAAGGAGTCCGTCAAGGCGTACGCCCGCACCCCGTTCGACGAAACGGTCTGGAAGCAGCTCTCCGAGGGCATCCGCTTCGTGCAGGGCGAGTTCGACGACGACGAGGCGTTCAAGCGGCTCTCCGACACGATCGATGAGCTCGACGAACAGCGCGGGACGCGGGGAAACCACGCATTCTACCTCTCGATCCCGCCGAAGGCCTTCGAGCAGGTCTGCCGTCAGCTCTCCAAGCACGGCCTGGCCCAGGCCGCGGGCGACAACTGGCGCCGCGTGGTGATCGAAAAGCCGTTCGGACACGACCTCGAGTCGGCCCGGCAGCTCAACGACATCGTCGAGTCGGTGTTCCCGCCGGACGCGGTGTTCCGGATCGACCACTACCTGGGCAAGGAGACGGTGCAGAACATCCTGGCACTGCGCTTCGCCAACCAGCTCTTCGAGCCGCTCTGGAACGCCAACTATGTGGACCACGTCCAGATCACCATGGCCGAGGACATCGGGACCGGAGGCCGGGCAGGCTACTACGACGGCGTGGGCGCGGCCCGCGACGTCATCCAGAACCACCTGCTGCAGCTGCTGGCCCTGACGGCGATGGAAGAACCGATCTCCTTCAACGCGGACGACCTGCGTGCCGAGAAGGAAAAGGTCCTCGCCGCCGTCCGGCTCCCCGAGGATCTCTCCTCCCACTCCGCCCGCGGTCAGTTCACCGGCGGCTGGCAGGGCGGCGAGGAAGTCCTCGGGTACCTGGAGGAGGAGGGCATCCCGGCCGATTCCAAGACCGAGACGTTCGCCGCGATCCGGGTGGACATCAACACCCGCCGCTGGTCCGGTGCGCCGTTCTACCTGCGCGCCGGCAAGCGGCTGGGGCGCCGGGTGACGGAGATCGCCGTCGTGTTCAAGCGCGCACCAAACCTGCTCTTCACTGACCACGGCGAGGACGACTTCGGCCAGAACGCCGTGGTGATCCGGGTCCAGCCTGACGAGGGCGCCACGATCCGGTTCGGTTCCAAGGTTCCTGGCACCCAGATGGAGGTCCGCGACGTCACCATGGACTTCGGCTACGGCCACTCCTTCACTGAGTCCAGTCCCGAAGCCTACGAACGCCTGATCCTGGATGTGCTCCTGGGCGAGCCGCCGCTGTTCCCCCGGCACCAGGAAGTTGAGCTGTCCTGGAAGATCCTGGATCCCTTCGAGGAATACTGGGCCGGCCTGGACGAACAGCCCCAGCCCTACGCTCCCGGCAGCTGGGGCCCTGCCTCGGCCGATGAGCTCCTTGCCCGCGACGGACGAACCTGGAGAAGGCCATGATCGTAGATCTTCCCGACACCACCACCTCCAAGATTTCCAAGAAGATCATGGCCCTGCGCGAGCAGGGCGGCGTGATCGCCCTGGGCCGGGTCCTGACCCTCGTGGTCGTCACCCGCTCCGGGCTTGAAGAGGAGGCCATCGAGGCCGCCAACGAGGCCAGCCGGGAACACCCGTGCCGGATCATCGTCCTCGCCGATGCCGGGGCCTCGGCCCCGACCCGGCTGGACGCCCAGATCCGCGTCGGCGGCGACGCCGGCGCCTCCGAGGTGATCCTGCTGCGCGGCTACGGCGAACTGGCCGAGGAAAGCGAATCCCTCGTCGCGGCCCTGCTGCTCCCGGACGCCCCGATCGTTGCCTGGTGGCCGCACGGCGCGCCCAGGAACGCGTGCCAGACCTCGGTCGGGGGCATCGCGCACCGCCGGATCACCGACTCGGCCAATGAAGCGGACCCGGTCGCGGCGCTGGAGAACATCCGCCGCACCTACAAGGCCGGCGACACGGACCTGGCTTGGACCCGGCTGACCAACTGGCGCATCCAGCTGGCCGCGGTCCTGGACCAGGTGGACGACTCGCCGGTGACGGCCGTGGCCGTCGAGGGCGCCTCGGACTCCCCCAGCACCGTGCTTCTCGCAGCCTGGCTCACCCTGGCCCTGGACGTTCCCGTGACGATTGTGGCGGATCCGGCCGGAACCGGCATCCGGCGCGTCCGGCTGACCCGGCCCGGCGGCGACATCCAGCTCTTCCGGCCCGGGCTCACCATCGCGGAACTGACCCAGCCCGGCCAGCCCGCCCAGCGCATCTCGCTGCCCCGCCGCAGCCTCAAGGACTGCCTGGCCGAAGAACTCCGACGCCTGGATCCGGACGAAGTCTTCGGTGAAGTGATTACTATGGGACTGCCGCGTACCAATCTAAGGAGTGTCCGTCCCAGTGAGCGCTGACCCGAGAGTAAGCATCCATCCTGACTCGACCGTTCTGATGGCGGCGATCGCAGCCCGCCTGATTACCAAGCTGGTGGATATCCAGGACCGGCACGGCGAGGCCACGGTGGTGCTTACCGGGGGAACGATGGGCATCGGCTCGCTCAAGGCAGTGGCCGAATCGCCCGCGGCGCGGGCCGTTGACTGGTCCAAGGTGAACTTCTGGTGGGGTGACGAGCGCTTCGTGGCGGCCGGCGACGCCGAGCGCAACGCCCGCCAGGCCCAGGACG
>NZ_KI914902.1:190761-197828 GCF_000520575.1 Arthrobacter sp. I3 | reverse complement strand
GGGCGGTGGCGGCCTTCACCGCCGCCGGCACGTCCTACGCCACGCACGGCGAACCGCTCGTGCCGGTCTACGTCTTCTACTCGATGTTCGGCTTCCAGCGCACCGGCGATTCCTTCTGGGCCGCCGCCGACCAGATGACCCGCGGGTTCATCATCGGCGCCACCGCCGGACGCACCACGCTGACCGGCGAAGGCCTGCAGCACGCCGACGGGCACTCCCCCATGCTGGCGGCAACCAACCCGGCCGTCATCACCTACGATCCAGCGTTCGGGTACGAAATGGGCCACATCATCCGGGACGGCCCTTCCGCGACCACCTGCGCATCCCGATCACGGACGACCAGCTCGAAGCGGACCTCTACCGGCCGCCGTACTACCACCCCGGCATGGACTCCCCGGAGATCCAGTACCTGATGGACCGCCGCAAGCAACTCGGCGGCTTCGTCCCCGAGCGGCGGCCGGACCATGCGCCCGTGGAACTGCCCGATCCCGCAACCTATGGGGTCGCCAAGCGAGGCTCCGGCAAGCAGCGCTCAGCCACCACCATGGCCTTTGTGCGCCTGCTCAAGGACCTGCTCCGGGACAAAAAGTTCGGACACCGCATTGTCCCGATCGTGCCGGACGAATCCCGCACGTTCGGCATGGACGCGTTCTTCCCGACGGCGAAGATCTACAACCCGGACGGCCAGGGCTACCTCTCCGTGGACCGGGAGCTCGTCCTTGCCTATAAGGAATCGGCCCAGGGCCAGCTGATCCACCCGGGCATCAATGAAGCCGGGGCGGTGGCGGCCTTCACCGCCGCCGGCACGTCCTACGCCACGCACGGCGAACCGCTCGTGCCGGTCTACGTCTTCTACTCGATGTTCGGCTTCCAGCGCACCGGCGATTCCTTCTGGGCCGCCGCCGACCAGATGACCCGCGGGTTCATCATCGGCGCCACCGCCGGACGCACCACGCTGACCGGCGAAGGCCTGCAGCACGCCGACGGGCACTCCCCCATGCTGGCGGCAACCAACCCGGCCGTCATCACCTACGATCCAGCGTTCGGGTACGAAATGGGCCACATCATCCGGGACGGCCTGGAGCGGATGTATGGGCCCGGCGAAGCCGGGAAAGAAATTGCCGACAACGATCCGTCGCGGAACCTGATGTACTACCTCACGGTGTACAACGAGCCGATCTTCCAGCCGGCCGAACCCGTAAACCTCGACGTCAACGGCGTCCTGAAAGGCATCTACCGGGTGTCGGCGTCGGACTTTGAAGGGCCTAAAAGCCAGATCCTGGCCTCCGGCGTGTCCGTTCCGTGGGCCCTCGAAGCCCAGCGGGTCCTCGCCGAGGACTGGGGCGTCTCCGCGGACGTCTGGTCCGTGACCTCCTGGACCGAACTGCGCCGCGACGGCCTCGCGGCAGAAGAAGAGGCCTTCCTGAACCCCGGCCAGCCCGCCCGCGTCCCGTTCGTGGCCCAGCAGCTCGCCGGTGCCACCGGGCCGGTCGTGGCGGTCACCGACTACATGAAGGCCGTGCCGGACCAGATCCGGCAGTTCCTGCCGCACCAGTTCGCCTCACTCGGCGCGGACGGCTTCGGCTTCTCCGACACCCGCGCCGCGGCCCGCCGCTTCTTCAAGAACGACATCCACTCGATTGTAGTGAAGACCCTCCAGCTGCTGGCCTCGCGCGGAGAGGTCGACGGCGGGGCGCCCGCCTACGCGATAGACCGCTACAAGCTCCTGGACGTCAACGCCGGGACCACCGGCGGATCCGGCGGCGACGCCTGAGAAGCGCGTTATGGTGGGCAAATGAGCGACAGCAGAGCGCACGGCACCGGATCCGGCGGCACGACGGCGGTGCTGCTGGCCGCCGGAGCCGGGACCCGGCTGGGGCTCGGGCCCAAGGCGTTGCTCACCTTCCATGGCCGCACGCTGGTCGAAGTGCTCGCTGACGTGCTGCTCGCGGGCGGCTGCCGGGAGGTGGTGGTGGTGCTTGGCGCGGATGCGGCAAGGGTCCGCGCCGCCACCGACCTCGGCCGGCACCGGGTCATCGACAACCCGCACTGGGCCAGCGGGATGGGCAGCTCGTTCCGGGCCGGTATCGCCGCGGCGGCCCCGGAGGACCACGTGCTCATCGCGCTGGTGGACCAGCCCGGGCTGACCACGGAGACCGTGGCCCGGCTGCTGACGTCGCATCGGCCAGGCCGGGTGACGGCGGCCGCCTACCGCGACGCGGACGGGAAACTGCAGCGGGGACATCCGCTGCTGCTCGATGCCGGACTTCGCACCGAAGCCGCGGAAACCGCTACGGGCGACGCCGGCGCCCGGCATTTCCTGCGGGCCAACCCGGACCTGGTTTATCTGGTGGACTGCAGTGACCTCTCCGGCGGCGAGGACCTCGACTCTGCCGACCAGCTGCACCTCCTCGACCAGCGCCGGTTTTAGCGCGAGTGAGCCAAAAACTCCTGCAGTCCACGCTTGAACCCGGACCGGCCGCCGTGCGCCGGGTGCCTGATTTTCGGCACGTCCATGCCGCTGCGCTGCAGGCTGCGGTAGGCCACGTTGCCCACGGCCACCACGGTGTCGATGCGGAACGCCTCAGCGAGCGCCTGCCAAAACGGAGTTCCCAGCGCAGCCTCGGAAGCCTTTGGCGTGCGGTTGGACAGCGGCCGCCCGGGCACGTGGGTGTGCCACGGGCAGGCGCTCCACAGCAGGGGCAGGAATTCCAGCTCGGCCAGCACCTGCCACATCACCGTGGCCGTCGGCTCCGCAGCGATCCCCGCAGCATCCGCCGGGAGCACGTAGCCCTTCCCCGGCCCGAAAAGCCCAAACTCGTTGGCGGGGCCCTCGAACATGGTGCGGTTCGTGAAGGGAACCCCGGTAATCCTCATGCCTCTGTAACCGGGGGCTTCCCCCACGAGCAGGACCTTTGGGTCGCGGTCCCGCATCTCCCGCAGGTAGATGGCCAGGTTCCGCCGGCGCTGCGCATTTACCGGCACGGTGTGGTCAAAGAAGTTGTTACACCCCGGCCCTGTTTCCACAGCCGCAAGACGGTCAACAAAGCCATCGATGGAGGATGAAGTCATTCCGTACCCGTTTCGTTGACAGCCGGTAGGTCCTCCAGAATATCCGGGCCGCTACACCGTCGGCGCAGGCGTGCCGCTTTAGCATGGGGGGATGACGGACATGACCATCTTCACGGTGGGGCACTCCATTCATCCCATTGGCGAATTCATCGGCATCCTGCAGGCCCACGGCGTCAAGAAGCTGATCGACGTGCGCACCGTCCCGAAGTCGCGCCACAATCCACAGTTCAACGGGGACGCGCTGGCCGCGAGCGTGCGGGCCAGCGGAATCACCTACCGGCGAATGGAATCCCTCGGTGGTCTGCGGCACGCCCGGAAGGACAGCCCCAACGGCGCCTGGCGCAACGCGTCGTTTCGGGGATATGCGGACTACATGCAGACCGAAGAATTCTCCGCGGCCATCGACCAGCTGCTGGACCGCGGGCGGGCCAACGATTCCGCAATCATGTGCGCGGAAGCCGTCCCGTGGCGCTGCCACCGCTCGCTGATCGGTGACGCGCTCCTGGTCCGGAATGTCGGGGTGCTGGACATCATGACGGAAAAGTCCGCGAAACCCCACACCCTGACTTCCTTCGCACGCGTTGAGGGGAAGCGGGTGTGGTACCCGCCGGCCTAACGTCGGCTACGCCAACTACAACGCGAGGTCAGCTACGGCCCTGAACCACGCCGCCATGGGCCGTTTCTGACCCTGCATTGGTTTGAGGAGGGTCTACCAGCGCGGGTGGATGGTTTCGCGGAAGTAGCGGTCATAGATTTCGCGGACGCCGACGTCGAACGTTGCGTCAATGCCGCTGACATCCGCCGCGGCGGCGTTGGCGCGCGCCTGGTCCACGTTCCGCGCGCCCGGGATCACCGTGCTGACGCCGTCCTGCGCCGCGATCCAGGCGATGGCCGCCTGGGCGGTGCTGACGCCGTCGGGCACCAGTTCCTCGAACTCGGCCACCGCTTTGAGGCCCTGGCCGAAGTCCACGCCGGAGAAGGTTTCTCCGACGTCGAACGCCGATCCGGTGCGGTTATAGTTCCGGTGGTCGTCCTCCGCAAAGGACGTCTCCGCGGTGTATTTGCCGGAGAGCAGCCCGGAGGCGAGCGGGACGCGGGCGATGATTCCCACGCCGGCGGCCTCGGCGGCGGGCAACACTTCATCCAGCGGCTTGAGCCGGAAGGCGTTGAGGATGATCTGCACGGTGGCCGTGCCTTCGTGGCGCATTGCTTCGAGGGCTTCCTCGGTCCGCTCCACACTGACTCCGTAGTTCCGGATGACGCCCTCGGCCACGAGCGTGTCCAGCGCGTCGTAGACCTCGTCGTTGCTGTACACGGCGGTGGGCGGGCAGTGCAGCTGGACCAGATCCAGCTGCTCGACGCCCAGGTTGCGCCGCGACCGGTCCGTCCATGTGCGGAAGTTGGCGAGGTTGTAGTTCTCCGGCCGCTGCTCCACCCGCCGGCCCATCTTGGTGGCCACCGTGATGTCCAGGCCGGGGTTGTCGGCCAGGAAGGCGCCGATGGCCTGCTCACTGCGGCCGTCGCCATAGACGTCCGCGGTGTCGAAGAACGTGACGCCCGCTTCGACGGAGGCCGCCAGGATGGCCTGCGCCTGCGCGGGGTCCACGTTGCCCCAGTCCGCGCCAAGCTGCCAGGTCCCCAACCCGACGGTGGAGACGTTTCGTCCGGTTTTGCCCAAGATTCGTTGTTCCATCGTCCGACTATAGGCCGTCAGCGGCCTCAAAGCGGGGGAACCAGCCCTGCCTCTTTCAGGCCCAGGTAGATCTTGTCCCGGGAGATGGGCAGCTGGGAAAACCTCACGCCGGTGGCGTTCCGGATGGCGTTCGCGAGCGCCGGCGCCACCGGGTTGAACGGGCTCTCGCTCATGGATTTCGCGCCCAGCGGGCCCAGCTTGTCGCTGGTGTCGGCGAAGTACACCTCGCTGCGCGGCACGTCGGCGAAGGAGGGGACGTGGTACTGCCGCAGGACGTCGGTGGTGACGCGGCCGGCGTCGTCCACTGTGACCTCCTCGTAGAGCGCAGAGCCGAGGGCCTGCGCGATCCCGCCTTCGATCTGGCCGCGGCACTGGCGCGGGTTGACCACCACGCCGGCATCGGCCGCCTGCACGCTCTGCAGGATCCGCAGCTCCCCCGTCCCGGTGTTCACCGCCACCCGGAAGCCCTGGACATTGAACGCCACCGAGCGCGGCGTCCCGCCCCAACGCCCCTCGGCGGCGAGCTCGACGCCGGCCTGCTCCGCGGCGCCGTAAATTTCCGTCAGGGGCACCAGGGTTCCCTCGCAGACCACGGCGTCCATGTCCAGGACGCAGCCGGAGGGCGGCACGCGGCGGAGGCCGGCGGCGAAGGCGCGGATGCGGAGGGCGAGGTCCTCTGCGGCGGCCAGCGTCGCCTTGCCGGCCACCACGGTGCCGGCAGATCCGAACGCGCCGGAATCGTGGTCCACGAGGTCGGTGTCGGACTGCCGGAGGGTGACGCGGGCGGCAGAGGTAGACAGCGCGGTGGCCGCGAGCTGCGCGTGGACGGTGGTGGTGCCGTTGCCGAATTCTGCCGTCCCGACGTCGGCGGCGTAGGTCCCGTCGGGCAGGAGCCGGAGCCTGGAGTGGGCAAAGTGGCCGCGTGGCGGGACGGTGTCGATCATGGACAGGGCAGTCCCCTCCCCGACCACCCAGTCCGGTCCCGGGCTGTCGAGGCCGGCCGCACGCCAGCGTTCCCGTCCACGGGCCAGGGCGTCCTCCACCAGCTTCGTGCACTGGTCCAGGCCGTAGCTGCCGTAGCGGACGTCTTCCTGGGGCTCGTCGCGGATGGACAGCATGTCGTCGCCTTCCCGGACCATGTTCCGGCGGCGGAACTCCAGGGGGTCCATGCCGATCCCTGCCGCAAGCTCGTCGATGCCGGATTCGATCGCGAAGATCATCTGGCTGAGCCCGTAGCCGCGGAAGGCACCGGACGGCACGGTGTTGGTGTACACGGCGTGGGCGTCCACTTTCTTGTTGGCGCATTTGTACACCGCCAACGACTCGCCGCAGCCGTGGAACATGACCCCGGTGGCGTGGTTGCCATAGGCGCCGGTGTTGGTGAGCACCTCCAGCTTCAGTGCGGTCAGCCTCCCGTCGCGGCTGGCGCCGGCCTTGAGATGGATGGTGAAGGGATGCTTGGTGGTGGCGGCGGTGAACTGTTCGGTCCGGGTAAATTCAAGCTGCACGGGGCGGTTGAGCTTCAGGGCCGCCAGAGCCACGACGTCCTCGGTGAGCACCTCTTGTTTGCCGCCGAAGCCGCCGCCCACCCGTCCGGCAACCACCCGGATCTGCTCTTCCGGCAGGCCGAACACCCGGCCCAGGGTGCGCCGCACCAGGAACGGGACCTGGCTCGAGGTGCGGATCAGCAGGCGCCCGTCACCGCCGATGGAGGCGATGGAGGCATGGGTTTCGAGCGCCATGTGCTGCACCCGTTGAGTCCGGTACGTGTGTTCGTGGATGAAGTCCGCCGCGGCGAACCCGGCCGCCATATCGCCGAGCTCGGAATGCAGTTCCGCGACGACGTTCCGCTCCGGCCGGCTGATGCGGGCCGTGGTTGCGTCCTTGTCCCCGTGGAGGGCGGGGGCGCCGGGGAGCATGGCGTTCTCCGGGGTGAAGACGGCGTCCAGCACCTCGTAGTCGACCTTCAGGGCCCGCACGCCTGCCTCCGCCGCCGCCACCGTGTCGGCGACGACGGCGGCGACGCGCTGGCCGGTGAACCGCACGACGTCGTCAAACACTCGGGTGTCGTCCGGGTCGTCGGTGTAGAGCTCGTGCTGCGCGGTCGAAAACAGCTGCGCCGGGGAGTCCTCATGGGTGAAGACCGCCGCGACGCCGGGAATCGCTAGCGCGGCTGCTGCGTCGATGGAGCGGATCCGGGCGTGGGCATGCGGGGAGCGCAGCAGTTTCGCGTGCAGCAGCCCGGGCAGTTCTTCGGCCGGGACGTCGAGGGTGTAGCGGGCCTGCCCCGTGACGATGGCGA
>NZ_KI914902.1:170603-190661 GCF_000520575.1 Arthrobacter sp. I3 | reverse complement strand
CCCAGTTGTCCGGGGCGCGGCTCCGGCCGGCCGTGCCCCTCAGAAGAGGTGTCCGGGGCTGAGGTGTCCGGGCGGCTCCCCCTCCCGCAGACGGCGTCCTCGATGGCCGTGTACCCGGTGCACCGGCACAGGTTGCCCTTCAGGTTCCGCGGCAGGTCCGCCCTCTGCTCCTCATCGAACGTCGCTGCCGTCATCACCATGCCGGCCGTGCAAAAGCCGCATTGGAAGCCCTGCCGGTCCAGGAACTGCTGCTGCATCGGATGAAGCGCGGTGCTGTTGGGGTCACCGGGTCCGCCGGCGGCGCTGGCGGCGGCCAATCCTTCCACCGTGGTGACCGCCCGGCCTTCCGCGCGGACGGCGGGATAAATGCAGCTGTGCACCGGGACCCCGTCCACGTGCACCGTGCAGGCGCCGCAGTCGCCGGCGTCGCAGCCCTTCTTCACGCCCAGGTTCCCCTGTTCGCGAAGGAACGTGCGCAGGCACTGGC
Source organism: Arthrobacter sp. I3 (assembly GCF_000520575.1). Classification (NCBI taxonomy): domain Bacteria; kingdom Bacillati; phylum Actinomycetota; class Actinomycetes; order Micrococcales; family Micrococcaceae; genus Arthrobacter; species Arthrobacter sp. I3. The sequence goes on along the minus strand of NZ_KI914902.1, from coordinate 190,174 downwards.
CGGGGCGGGGTTCGGCCTGCGCCGGGATGCCGTTGATCTCGATTCTCATGCTCAGGCACCTTCCGTCCGGGGTCCACCGTTCAGGGTCCCGCCCCGCGGCGGCCAGAAGTCACCGGATATGCGTAACGGGTCGCGGTCTGCCGGGGTGGTGAGTTCGGCCTGGATTTCATGGGCCAGCCGGTATGTCATGTCCTTGCGCCAGGCGGGCAGGCCGTGGACGTCGTCGTGGTACAGCTCATCGGGGATGGCGGCATCCAAGGCCCCGGAGAGAGCATCAGTGAGGGCGCCGGCGAGCGCCGCCGCGGAGGACTCCAGGCGCAGCTGCACGGGGCGCTTGGTGGCTGCGGTGACGGTCAGGACCAGGGCGCCCCCGACGTCGAGCCTTCCAATCAGCAGCACCGCTGACCTGCCCAGGTTGCTCAGCGACAACCGGCGGAAGGCCACCCGGGAGGACAGGGCCGCCGCCGGCAGGCTCACGCTGCGCAGGAGCTCGCCGGGAGCGAGGCAGTTCGTCCCGTCGCCCGTAACGAAGTCCAGCACCGGGAGCGTGCGGCGGGCGCCGCCGGGGCCCAGAATGGTGGCCGTGGCGTCGAGCGCCGCGCAAAGCGAGATCATTGGCCCGGCCGGCAGGGAAGTGCACAGGTTGCCGCCCACTGTGGACATGGTCCAGACCTTGAAGGAGGCCACAAAGGACTCGCAGCAGGGGCGGACGAGTTCCACGCCGGGCCAGTTCCCGGCCAGCCCCCGGGCGGCGTCCGAGCCGGCATCCGCATCCGGGAATGCATACAGTTGCGCGATGGTGCAGGTTGCCGCCAGCTCGATGCCGGCCGCCGACACCGCTATGGGTGTCCAGTCCGTGGAGCCGAGGTCCAGGAGGCGCCGGAGCGGTTCCTGTCCGGCGCCGGGGCTCCCGGAGGAGAAAAGCACGGTGCCCCCCGCGAGCCAGGCGTCCCCTTCGCGCCACTGCGCCGGATCCGCGGTGCGGACCACGGCCTCGATGGTGTTCAGGTCCACTGGGCCTCCTGACGTTCCGGCATGCCGGCGCTGCTGTCGTGATGGTTGCTGTCGTGATGATTGCGGGCGTAGTGGTGAATGGGGCCGCTGGCATCCTTCAGGGACACGCTGCCCTGGGCCAGCCCGGCGGCCTTGCTCCGGTTGACCACGAGTTCTGCCGTGATGGAGACCGCGACCTCTTCCGGCGTGACGGCCCCGAGGTCCAGGCCGATGGGTGAGTGCAGCCGGGCCAGGTCGCCGTCGGCCACGCCGGCCTGCCGCAGAGCATCGATCCGCCCGCGGTGGCTTCGTCTGGACCCCATGGCGCCGACATAGTCCACGTCCAGGCCGAGCGCGGCCTGCAGGAGCGGGACATCGAATTTCGGATCGTGTGTGAGCACGCAGATGGCCGTCCGGGCGTCGGTGCGGCCGGCCAGCACTTGGTCCGCCAGGTACCGGTGCGGCCAGGCTGTGGCCACCTCGTCCGCGGCGCCGAACCTGTCCTGCTGCGCGAACGCCGGGCGCGCGTCGCACACCGTGACGTGGAAGCCAAGGAGTTTCGCGGCCGGGACGAGCGCCGCACCGAAGTCATTGGCGCCGAAGATCAGCAGGCGCGCCGCGGGCAGCCGGCTCTCCACCAGCAGGCTGACGGGTTCCGGCTGGCACTCCCCCGCGGGCGCGAGCCGGACCAGCCCGGTACGGCCTCCCCTCAGCAGCGGTTCCAGCTGGGCTGCCGCGGCCGGCAGCATGCGCCCGGCACCGGCGGACCCGCTCGCCCCGAGCAGCGCGGCGAGTTCGGCCGACTGCAGTACCCGGAAGGCCGCCGGGTCAGGAACCACGACGGCGCCGCGTCCGCCGGCGTCCATCCTGCGGATCAGCGCGGCCCCGGCCGGATGCCTCCCGGCCAGGGCCTGCAGGCTGTCCAGCCGCAGCCGGCCGGGCCCTGCGCCCAGGGGTTCGATGTGGATTTCCAGCCCGCCGCCGCAGGTCAGCCCGGCGGCAAACGCGTCCTCGGCGCTGTAGCCGAAGAACTCCCGGCGCGTCCCGCCGTCGCGCATTGCCTCCAGGGCCGCTTCCACAACGGCCCCTTCAACGCATCCACCGGACAGGCTGCCCAGCACCTCGCCGGTCTCCGAGACCAGCATGGTGGTGCCCACGGGCCTCGGCACTGATCCGGCAGTGCCCACGACGGTGGCCACCGCGCAGAGCTGCCCGGACGCGGCCGGCCGCCATGTGCCTAGGTGCGGGAGCAGATCCAACATGGCCGCAGTCCCCGGCGCTAGTAGTCGGTCCGGGACTCAAGCGAGTTCCAGGCCTTGAAGGGATCCAATGCCGCGGGCGCTTGCGGGTCTGTCAGTTGCAGCCTGCCCACCGGCATGAGCGTGGCGCGCTGGTCGTTTTCGAAGTATTCGTAGAAGACGGCGTCATCGAACCCCGCAGCCGCGGCATCGTGCCGGTCCGCGGCGAACATCACGCGTGACACCCGCGCCCACAGTGCGGACGCCAGGCACATGGGGCACGGCTCGCAGCTGCAGTAGAGCGTGGCTCCGCTGAGATCGAAAGTGCCAAGTTCGCTGCAGGCCTGCCGGATGGCCGTGACCTCGGCGTGCGCCGTGGGATCGTTGGTGGCGGTGACGCGGTTGACGCCGTCGAACGCTAGCCCGTCCGCAGTGACCACCACTGCGCCGAACGGGCCGCCGCCGTTCAGGACGTTGGCCGTGGCCAACTCGATGGATCTCGCCAGGAACTTCTGGGCCGTATCGGTTGTAGTCATGCCGCCACTCCCTACCTGCGGAAGCCTGTACACCGTGACCGATACGCAAGGGCCGTATGCGACGGTGACCAGTCTTCAGCATGTGCCTTGAAGGTTGCGCCTGGTAGATAGCTTCCCGGATCCCGGGCTGCCCGCCGTTGGCAAGATCGACAGTAGCACCGGCATGTCCGCGCGGCGCGCCCTATTTGAGGGAAGCCCAGTTTCGTTATGTGAAATCTCTATTTCCCGGTCTTCACGCCAACGCTCTGCCGCCGCCCTACCGCCCAACCGCCCAACCGCCCAAGAGAAACGCCTACCGGCCAAAGAGCGGCAGCGCGCGGAGCCACCGGGAAAAGCCGCGGTCCCTCCGCTCGCAGTCGGCCGGAATGTAGAAGTCTGGGTCCGTGGCGCCGAAGTCCGTGGCGGCGAACGGCAGGTACAGCTCCACCCCGGGCGCCGGTAATTCAACGGCACTGTCCGTCTCCTGCGAGTTCATGGATTCCTCCTCATGCATTGCGTGGGCGCTTCTCCGCACCGAGTCGAAGCACGCGGAAGAGTTCCACAATTTGGAAATAATTTATTGTTATGTGGAAAATAGTAGGGGCGGGCGGAGCCGGCGGTCAAGAGCGTTGGCCGCCGCGGTCACAAACCGTTTTTTCGAAAAGTGATGTACACCACGCCCGGACCGGGCTACGCTTAATCCCAATTCGTGGCGCAGGTCACGTAACCTGGGAGCAGCAGGCAGGGTCGTAATGAGCTGGCATCAACTGATGTCGGCTCTTTTTTGTGGGCCGACGGAATGAGAAACGCGCGGGAAACACGCGCTTAATTTCTATGTGGGACTTTGGTGCCACATACCTGAAGTTGGGAATCAGACCATGAGCAACAAGATCGTCCTCGGCCACAACCAGTACGGAAAAGCCGAAGTCCGGGTCGTCAAGATCACCAGGGACACCGACCGCCATGAAATCGAAGACCTGAATGTCACCTCGCAGTTGCGCGGGGACTTCGCGGCTGCCCACCTCGAAGGCGACAACAGCCATGTGGTGGCCACGGACACCCAAAAGAACACCATCTATGCCTTCGCCCGGGACGGCATCGGCTCCCCGGAAGCCTTCCTGCTGCGGCTAGGCAAGCACTTCACCTCGAACTTCGACTGGGTCACCGGCGGTCGCTGGGCAGCCGAATCCTACAAATGGGACCGGATCCAGGCCCACGGGACCGGGCACGACCACTCCTTCGTCCGCAGCGGCCAGGAAGTCCGCACCGCGGTCCTTCTCCGCGACAGCGGTACCGAGCACCTCATCGCCGGGCTCAAGGACCTCACCGTGTTGAAGTCGACCCAGTCCGGGTTCAGCGGCTTCCCGCGGGACAACTACACCACCCTCCCGGAAACGTCCGACCGCATCCTCGCCACGGACGTATCGGCCCGCTGGCGCTTCAGGACCGGCACCGATTTCGGCACGTTCGACTTCAACAAGAGCTACGAGGACGTCAAGAGCCTGCTGCTGGAGGGCTTCAGCGAAAACTACTCCCACGCCCTGCAGCAGACCCTCTTCGACATGGGCGCCAAGGTCCTGGAAGCGCACACCGAGATCGACGAGATCAAGTTCTCCATGCCCAACAAGCACCACTTCCTCGTCGACCTCTCGCCCTTTGGCCTCGACAACCCCAACGAGGTCTTCTTCGCCGCCGACCGCCCCTACGGCCTGATCGAGGCCACAGTCCAGCGTGAAGACGCCAGCCCCGCAGAAATCGCCTGGTCCGGGATCGCCGGCTTCTGCTAGGACTCCCGGGCCGGCCGGCCCGGGCCTCCGGCGCCGGCACTCCGGCACCCGTTAGCCAGACATTGTTAGCCGGACAACGACGTCCGCCATGAACCAAGAAGGTCTGCCATGAACGCACGCAAAAAATTGACCGCCCGGCTGCCACGCACCCGCGGCACCGGCGGCACTCCCCGCCCCGAGGACCAACGGCTCTCCGTCGGAAGCAGCTTCGCCTACGGCTTCCAGCACGTCCTGACCATGTACGGCGGCATCATCGCCGTCCCCCTGATCGTCGGCCAGGCCGCCGGCCTGGCCCCGGCCGACGTCGGGGTCCTGATCGCCGCGGCCCTCTTCATGGGCGGCCTGGCAACGCTGCTCCAGACCCTGGGCGTGCCGTTCTTCGGCTCCCAGCTCCCCCTGGTCCAAGGCGTCTCCTTCGCCAGCGTGGCGACCATGGTCGCCATCGTCACCGGCGGCGGCGGTCTCCCGGCCGTCTTCGGCGCCGTCATTGCCTCTGCAGCCATCGGGCTGCTGATCGCCCCGGTGTTCTCCAAGATTGTCCGGTTCTTCCCGCCGGTGGTCACCGGCACAGTCATCACCACCATCGGCCTCACGCTGATGCCCGTGGCGGCCAACTGGGCGATGGGCGGGAACAAGAAGGCGGCGGACTATGGGAGCGTGGCCAACATCGGGCTGGCGGCCATCACCCTGGCCCTCGTGCTCCTGCTGAGCAAGGTCGGCAGCGCCACCATTTCCCGCCTGTCCATCCTGCTGGCCATGGTCGCCGGAACCGGGGTCGCCGTCGTGACCGGCATGGCGGACTTCTCAAAGGTTGGTGACGGCCCGATCGTCGCCTTCCCCGCACCGTTCCACCTCGGCGCACCCACCTTCGAGGCTGCCGCCATCATCTCCATGCTGATCGTGGTCCTGGTCATCCTGACCGAGACCATGGCCGACATCCTGGCCGTCGGCGAAATCGTGGGCACCCGGGTCGATTCGAAGCGGATCGCCGCGGGCCTGCGGGCAGATATGGTTTCCAGCCTCGTGGCGCCGGTCTTCGGTTCCTTCACGCAGAGCGCGTTCGCCCAGAACGTTGGCCTGGTCGCCGTCACCAAGATCAAGAGCCGCTATGTGGTGGCGGCCGGCGGCGTCATCCTGGTGCTGCTGGGCCTGCTGCCGGTGCTCGGCCGCGTGGTCGCGGCGGTCCCCACAGCCGTCCTGGGCGGCGCGGGGATCGTGCTCTTCGGCACGGTGGCCGCGAGCGGCATCCGGACCCTGGCCAAGGTGGAGTACCGGAACAACATGAACCTGATCATCGTCGCCGCCTCCATCGGCTTCGGGATGATCCCGATCGCCGCCCCCACGTTCTACGACAAGTTCCCCAGCTGGTTCGCAACGATTTTCCATTCCGGCATCAGCTCCGCAGCGGTCATGGCCATCGCGCTGAACCTGCTCTTCAACCACCTAAAGAAGGGCAACTCGGAGAACCAGTCGGTCTTCGTGGCCGGAACGGGCCGGGTCATCCGCGAGGAAGACCTCCAGTGCCTGGCCGAGGGCGACCGCTACGAGAACGGCAAACTGATCGACTGCGACGGCAAGGAAGTCCCGGTGGAGTCCGCCGCGACATCCGAACACTAGCCCCCTAAGACACCACCGGCATGAGCGTTGCGGCCCCTCCCCGTGAAGGAAAAGGGGCCGCAACCTGGCCTGGCGGACTGCGGCACGGCCGCTGGATGTCAGCTCTTGTTGAGGTCCTGGGAGATCGCCAGGGCTGCCTCACGCAGCAACGGCACAGCCCGGTCCGCGAAAGTCTCGTCCACCCGGGAAACGGGCCCGGAGACGGAAATTGCCGCGGGGGTCGGCGCGTTGGGGATGGCAATCGCGAAGCAGCGGACGCCGATCTCCTGCTCTTCCTCATCGATCGAATAGCCGCGGCTGCGGATCAGCTTCAAGTCGGCGAGCAGGGATTCGACGTCGCCGATGCTCTTCGGTGTGGGTGTGGGCATGCCCTTCCGGGTCACGATGCCACGCACCGTCTCATCGTCCAGCTGGGCCAGGATCGCCTTGCCCATGCCGGTGGCGTGCATGTAACCGCGGCGGCCCACTTCGGTGATCATCCGCATGGAGTGCAGGGACGGGACCTGGGCCACGTACATCACCATGTCAGAGTCCAGCACAGCCATGTTGGCGGTTTCCCCGAGCCGTTCCACGAGGGACTGGAGCTGCGGCCGGGCGAGCGCCCCGAGCTGCTTGTTCGCCGCCTCGCCCAGACGGATCAGGCGCGGGCCCAGGGCATAGCGGCGGTTCGGCAGCTGCCTGATGTAGCCCAGGGTGACGAGGGTGCGCAGCAGCCGGTGGATGGTGGGAAGCGGCAGATCGGTGGAGGACGAGAGTTCGCTGAGGGTGACGTCGCCGCCGGCATCGGTGATCAGTTCCAGAAGTTCGAAGACGCGTTCAACGGACTGCACGCCTCCGGGGGCTTTTTCCGCCATAACTTTGCTCTCCTGAGGGGTTGCTTACGACAAATTTTATCCACATCGTGAAAAAAGTGCCTAGTGGACACAAGATACAGTACCGTCCCCGCCGCCGACGGACCCCTGGGGGCTTGTATTTCCACAAAGTAGATAATAATATCCATCATACGAAATAAGTTAGTGCAGTAAGAGCCCGTCCGCGGGCCGACTAGGAGGAAAATTCAATGGCGAATCCCAGCCCCGGAAATTCGATCACCCTGCGCGTGGAGGCGCCCTCGAGCTTCACCGCCACCAGCGAACTGGCCGCCGCCGTCGGTGCGGCCGGCGCCGCGATCACGGCCCTGGACGTCACCGAGTCCCACCATGAGACCCTGGTAGTCGACGTCACCTGCAACACCACGGACGACGAGCACGCCGCACGCGTCAAGGACGCGCTCAACGCGCTCGACGGCGTCACGGTCCGGAACGTCTCGGACCGAACCTTCCTGATGCACCTCGGCGGCAAGCTGGAGGTTGTGCCGAAGGTCGCGCTGCGCAACCGCGACGACCTCTCCCGCGCCTACACCCCCGGCGTCGCCCGCGTCTGCCTGGCGATCGCGGAAAACCCTGAGGCCGCCCGGAACCTGACCATCAAACGCAACACCATCGCCGTCGTCACCGACGGCTCCGCCGTCCTGGGCCTCGGCAACATCGGCCCGGCCGCCGCACTGCCGGTCATGGAAGGAAAGGCCGCGCTCTTCAAGCAGTTCGCCAACGTCGACGCCTGGCCGGTCTGCCTGGACACCCAGGACACGGAGGAAATCATCCGGATCGTCAAGGCGCTCGCCCCGGTCTATGGCGGGGTCAACCTTGAGGACATCGCCGCTCCGCGCTGCTTCGAGATCGAAACCCGGCTCCGCGAGGAGCTCGACATCCCGGTCTTCCACGACGACCAGCACGGAACCGCAATCGTCACGCTGGCAGCCCTGACCAACGCCCTGCGTGTGGTGGACAAGAAACTCTCCGAGGTCCGGATTGTCGTTTCGGGCGTCGGCGCCGCCGGCTCCGCCATCATCGCGCTGCTCAAGGCACAGGGGGCCCGCAACATCATCGCCGCCGGCCGATCGGGAGCGATCCACTTCGGCGAACAGTACGACGACGAGCACCGCACGTGGATTGCCGAGAACACCAATGAACGGGGCTTCTCGGGCACCCTGCACGAAGCGCTCAAGGGAGCCGACGTCTTCATCGGCGTCAGCGCACCGCACGTGATCGGCGAAGAACAGGTGGCATCCATGGCCAACGACGCTATTGTGTTCGCCATGGCCAACCCCACGCCGGAAATCGACCCGGTGGTCGCATCACGGCACGCCGCTGTGGTGGCGACCGGCCGCAGCGACTTCCCCAACCAGATCAACAACGTCCTGGCCTTCCCAGGGTTCTTCCGCGGGCTGCTGGACGCGGGGGCGGCGGACATCACCCCCGAGATGCTGGTGGCCGCCGCCGCGGCGATCGCCAACCGGGTCGCCGACGACGAGCTCAATGCCAGCTACATCATTCCCAGCGTCTTCGACCCACACGTTGCCGCCGACGTCGCCGCGGCGGTTGTCGCGGCTGCCCATGCGACGGTCCCGGCCGCTGCGCTGACCCACGTCTGATTCGCCGCCTGCTTCACCGACCAGGAAGGACCACAATGGCCCTCACCATTTCAGCCCGCCGCCCCGTTGACCGCGCGGAGGAGATCCTCACACCCGAGGCGCTGGCCTTCATTGAGCAATTGCACCAGCGTTTCGCCGCCACCCGCGCGGATTTGCTCAAGGCCCGCGCGGTCAAACGCGACGAGGTGGCCCGCACCGGCCGGCTCGATTTCCTGCCGGAAACCCAAGATATCCGTGAAGGCGACTGGACGGTGGCCCCGGCCCCGACAGCCCTGCAGGACCGCCGGGTGGAAATGACGGGTCCGGCCGCACCGGCCAAGATGGCCATTAATGCCCTGAACTCCGGGGCCAAGGTCTGGCTCGCGGACCTCGAGGACGCCAGCACTCCCACCTGGTCCAACGTGGTCGAATCAATCCTGAACCTCCGCGACGCCGCGGCGGGAACCCTGGCCTACACCTCCCCCGAGGGCAAGGAATATACGCTCCGGACCGATGCCCCGCTGGCCGTCGTTGTCGCCCGCCCGCGCGGCTGGCACATGGCAGAGCGCCACCTGCTGATCGACGGCGAACACACCGTGGGCGCCCTGGTGGACTTCGGCCTGCACTTCTTCCACACCGCCAGGCAACTGCTGAAGAACGGCCAGGGCCCGTACTATTACCTGCCCAAGATGGAGAGCCACCTCGAGGCCCGGCTGTGGAACGAGGTCTTCGTCTTCGCCCAGGACTACCTCGGCATTCCGCAAGGCACCATCCGCGCGACCGTCCTGATCGAGACCATCCCCGCAGCATTCGAAATGGACGAGATCCTCTACGAACTCCGCGACCACGCCTCCGGCCTGAACGCCGGCCGCTGGGACTACCTGTTCAGCATCATCAAGTACTTCCGTGACGCCGGCTCGCGCTTTGTGCTGCCGGACCGCGCCACCGTGGCCATGACCGCGCCGTTTATGCGCGCCTACACCGAACTGCTGGTCAAGACCTGCCACCACCGCGGCGCCTTCGCCATGGGCGGCATGGCGGCTGTCATTCCCAACCGCCGCGAACCCGAGGTGACAGCCCAGGCGTTCGAGAAAGTGCGCGCGGACAAGACCCGTGAGGCGAACGACGGCTTTGACGGTTCCTGGGTGGCCCACCCGGACCTGGTGCCGGTCTGCCGGGACGTCTTCGACGCCGTCCTGGGCGAGCGGCCGAACCAGCTGGACAGGCAGCGCCCGGAAGTCTCGGTCACCGCGGACCAGCTCCTGGACGTCGCCTCCGCCCGTGGCACGGTCACCGAGGCAGGCATGCGCCTGAACCTCTATGTTGCCGTCGCCTACACAGCGGTGTGGATTTCGGGCAACGGCGCGGTCGCCATCCACAACCTGATGGAGGACGCGGCGACGGCGGAAATCTCCCGGTCCCAGGTCTGGCAGCAGATCCGCAACAACTCTGTGCTCGCCGACACTGGCCGGACCGTCACCCGCGAGCTGGTATCCGGGATCCTGGCCGAGGAAACCGAGAAGCTCCGGGGCGAGGTGGGCGAGGAAGCTTTCGTGAAGCACTACCTGCCCGCCAGCAAGCTCATCGGCGACATCTGCCTGTCCGAGGACTACACGGACTTCCTCACCACGCCGGCGTACGAGCTGGTGGGCTGAGGCATGGCAGCCACCTCCGCCAGTGCCAGGCCGCAACCACGCAGCCATCTGCAGAGCCAGGGTCCGGTGACGCCGGCCCTCTCCGGGGCCGACCTCGCCCGGATCGATGCGCAGCTCGCCGACACCGACCGGCTGCTGGAGCGCAGCTACCCGGGCGACGACGGCTCCCGCCAGCCGGTGCACACCGTCTACGTTCCGGCCGACCGCTTCAGCCCGGAGTTCGCCGCGGACTGGGGCGCCCAGGCCCTCGCCGCGGTGGACGCCCGCGGCGGCGTCGAAAGCCTGTGCGCGCTGCAGGGCCAGGAAACCGAACTGGCCGCCGCCGTCGCACCGCGGGTCCTTGCCAAGCTCTCACGCGAGCCGATCGAGGACCTCCGCCTGGACTTTGAGGACGGGTTCGGGGACCGGGGCGACGACGCCGAGGACGCCGCAGCTGTCGCGGCGGCATCCGCCGTGGCCGCCGCCGTCGCCGCCGGTACCGCGCCGCCGTTCATCGGGATCCGCTTCAAGTGCTTCGAGGCTGCAACCCGCGCCCGGGGTCTGCGGACCCTGGATCTCTTCGTCTCGCAGCTGGCCACGGCCGGCGAACTGCCGGACGGGCTCGTCCTCACCCTGCCCAAGGTCACCACGGTGGCGCAGGTGGAGGCCATGGCCTTCGCCGTGTCCCGGCTCGAGGAAGTCCACTCGCTCCCCGCGGGCCGGCTCCGCTTTGAGGTGCAGGTGGAAACGCCGCAGCTCATCCTGGGCCCGGACGGAACCTCGCCGGTGGCGCGCCTGCCGCACGCGGTGCCCGGCCGGATCAGCGGGCTGCACTACGGCACCTACGACTACTCAGCATCGCTGCAGATCTCCGCCGAATACCAGTCCATGGAACATCCCGTGGCGGACTTTGCCAAGGAAGTCATGCAGCTAGCCGCGGCCGGCACCGGAATCCGGCTCTCCGACGGCTCCACCAACATCATCCCGGTGGGCGGGAACGTGGAGCAGGCCTGGCAGCTCCACGGCCGGCTGGTCCGCCGCTCGCTGGAACGCGGCTACTACCAGGGCTGGGACCTCCACCCCGCCCAGCTGCCCAGCCGGTTCGCCGCGACCTACGCCTTCTACCGGCAAGGGCTCCCGGCCGCCGCTGCCCGGCTCCGCAATTACGTGGACCAAACCGCCGGCGGCGTTCTGGACGAACCCGCCACCGCACGGGCTCTGGCAGCCTTCGTGCTGCGCGGCGTCCAGTGCGGCGCCGTCGGCACCGAAGAAGTCCTGGCGCTGGCCGGCGTCGGGCTCCCTGAACTCACCGCGCTGGCCCACCCCCGGCTGGCCAACACCTCCACTCCCTCAGCAAAAGGAACGCACCCATGAGCAACTATTTCTACCCCGAAGGCGGGCTTCCGCCGCAGACCCAGATCCTCTCCGACCGGGCCGTGGTCAAGGAGGCCTACACCGTCATTCCGAAGGGCGTGCTCCGGGACATCGTCACGAGCAAACTGCCCGGCTGGACCAACACCCGCTCCTGGATCCTGGCCCGGCCCATCGCCGGTTTTGCCACGACGTTCTCGCAGCTGATCGTCGAGGTGGGACCGGGCGGAGGCTCGGAGAAGCCCGAGCCGGAGGCCGGCGTCGAAGGCGTCATCTTCCTGACCAAGGGCGCCCTGGCACTGACCCTCGAAGGGGAAATCCACAGGCTGGGCGAGGGCGGCTACGCCTACCTCGCCGCGGGGGCCCAATGGTCCGTGGCGAACGAGTCCGGGGAGATCGCCAGTTTCCAGTGGATCCGGAAGGCCTACGAGCCGCTGGACGGCTACACGGCGAAATCCTTTGTAACCCGCGACCAGGACGTCGCACCGCGGGCGATGCCGGACACCGACGGGGCCTGGGCCACCACGCGTTTCGTGGACCCGGAGGACCTCGCCCACGACATGCATGTCAACATCGTCACCCTCAAGCCCGGCGCCTCCATCCCCTTCGCGGAAACCCACGTCATGGAGCACGGCCTCTTCGTGCTGGAAGGCAAAGCCGTCTACCGGCTCAATGACGACTGGGTGGAGGTGGAGGCCGGCGACTTCATGTGGCTGCGTGCCTTCTGCCCCCAGGCGTGCTACGCCGGCGGTCCGGGCAACTTCCGGTACCTGCTGTACAAGGACGTCAACCGCCAGATCCGCCTGACCTAAGACCGATCCAGCAATACCGATCCACCAATACCGATCCACGTAGCGGAGTCCGCCCCGTCTGACGGGGCGGACTCCTCCGTGGTTCCGCCGGTTGCGCCTCCGCACCAAATCTGGTCACCCAGCCCGGAGCCCTTGCGGCCCGGGCGATGCTTGCTAGCCTGAGGCTGTGAAGTACGAATCCCTGTGGATCGGAATGCTCCTTGGCGCGGCCCTCGGCTTCGCCATCGGGGTCACCACCGTCGACAAGCCATTCACGGGCCTGCTGATCGGCCTCGGGGTCGGCGCACTCGTGGGCCTGGGTATCCGCAAGGATCCTACGAAGCGGTAGGGAATTTCGCGGCATCTGCTGCCCGCGCGCCCTGAACTGCCGGAGCCTGAACTCCCGTAGGCTCCCGCGCCCTGAGGTGCCGGGCCAAGAATATCGGGGTCCCGGGCGCCTCACCCCGCATTCGCTCACCCCTTGACTCCCCGGCCCAACCTTCCCTACACTTTTCATAAAGCAGAATCTTAATTCCACAAAGCGGAAAACAAGCAAAAAGGATCTGCAAGGCAAAGGTGCCCGGGATCCAGCTCCCGCCCACACCGGAAGGAACCCACAATGACGTACACCGTGAACTGCTCCATCCTCCTGACGGAGCTCCCCCTCTGGGAACGCCCGGCCGCCGCGAAGGCCGCCGGTTTTGACGCCGTCGAATTCTGGTGGCCCTTCGAGACATCCGTCCCCACCGACGTCGAGGTTGCCCGGTTTGAGAACGCCATTACTGACGCCGGCGTGCAGCTCACAGGCCTGAACTTCAACGCGGGCGACATGCCGGGCGGTGACCGCGGCCTGGTCTCCTGGCCGGCGCGTTCCACCGAATTCCAGGACAACATCGACGTCGTCGCCGGCATCGGTGAGCGCCTCGGCTGCAAGGCCTTCAACGCCCTCTACGGCAACCGTATTGACGGCGAATCCGCTGAGCAGCAGGACGCCATCGGCGCCGAAAACCTGGCGGCGGCGGCTGCCGGCGTGGCCCGCATCGGCGGCACGGTCCTTCTGGAACCCGTCAGCGGCGCCCCCCGGTACCCGCTGCTCAAGGCACAGGACGCCCTCGATGTGATCGCCCGGGTCAAGCAGGAATCCGGCGCCGGGAACGTCAAGCTCCTCGCGGACTTCTACCACCTGGCCGTGAACGGTGACGACGTCGCCGCCGTCATCGAAAAGCACGCCAAGGACTTCGGCCACATCCAGATCGCCGACAACCCCGGCCGCGGGGCTCCCGGAACCGGGCAGCTTCCCCTCGGCGAATGGATCGCCCGCAGCCGCGCACTCGGCTACGAGGGCTACATCGGCCTCGAATACAAGGAACCGGCGCAGACCGCGTTCAGCTGGGCCATCCGCCAGCGCGTGTCCCCATAACCGCCCCGCCAACCAAACAGCACGCACCCGCCTCCCCCGGCACATAAGCACACCCGCGCTAAAACGCACACAAAGACTTCAGAAAGAGAACCACAATGAGCAACATCGCAGTCATCGGCCTGGGTATCATGGGCCTGCCCATGGCCGTCAACCTCGTCAAGGCCGGCCACACGGTCACGGGCTTCAACCGCAGCCAGGACAAGACCGACAAGATCGTCTCCGAAGGCGGCAAGGGTGCCACGAGCATCGCGGAGGCCGTCAGGGACGCCGACGTGGTCATCACCATGGTGCCGGACTCCCCCGACGTCGAAGGCGTGGTCAGCGGCCCCGACGGCGTGTTCGCCAACGCCAAGCCGGGCGCCCTGTGGGTTGATGCCAGCAGCATCCGCCCCGACGTCGCCAAACGCCTCGCCGACGACGCCCGGGCCGCCGGGATCCGGCCCCTCGACGCCCCGGTCTCCGGCGGCGAACAAGGCGCCATCGACGCCGCGCTGTCCATCATGGTGGGCGGTGACGCCGCCGACTTCGAGGCGGCACGGGATGTCCTGGCCGCCGTCGGCAAGACCATCGTCCACGTGGGGCCCTCCGGCTCCGGCCAGACCGTCAAGGCAGCCAACCAGCTGATCGTGGCCGTCAACATCGAAGTCCTTGGCGAGGCGATCGCCTTCCTCGAGGCCTACGGCGTGGACACGGACGCCGCCCTCAAGGTCCTCGGCGGCGGCCTGGCCGGCTCCAAGGTCCTGGAGCAGAAGGGCCAGAAGATGCTGGACCGCAACTTCGACCCCGGCTTCCGCCTGGCCCTGCACCACAAGGACCTCGGCATCGTCACCTCCGCGGCCCGCGAGGCCAATGTCGCCGTCCCCCTCGGCGCCATCGTCGCGCAGCTCGTCGCCACCACCGTCAACCAGGGCGACGGCGGACTGGACCACTCGGGCCTCTTCAAGCAGGTCCTGAAGCTCAGCGGCCGCAACTAAGCGGCGCTGCCGCCCCGTCAAGGGGCACTTCGACACGAACGCACCGGCCGGCGTCGAGATTTACGACGGCGGCCCGCCCTCCCCCCAACAAGAGGTGCCCGCGACGGTTCGCCGGGCCTCCCTTCACCACACCCAAAAACAGACTTTCAAGGAGCACACCATGACGAAGATGCGCACTGTAGACGCAGCCGTCGCCATCCTGGAAAAGGAGGGCGCCACCGAGGCGTTCGGCCTCCCAGGCGCGGCGATCAACCCGTTCTATTCGGCCATGAGGGCCCACGGCGGCATCCGCCACACCCTGGCCCGCCACGTTGAAGGCGCCAGCCACATGGCCGACGGCTACAGCCGGGCCAAGGACGGCAACATCGGCATCTGCATCGGCACCTCGGGCCCCGCGGGCACGGACATGATCACCGGCCTGTACGCGGCGTGGGCCGATTCCATCCCGATGCTCTGCATCACCGGCCAGGCACCCGTGGCCAAGCTGCACAAGGAGGACTTCCAGGCCGTGGACATCGAGTCCATCGCCAAGCCGGTCACCAAGTTGGCCATGACCATCCTTGAACCCGGCCAGGTTCCCGGAGCCTTCCAGAAAGCTTTCCAGCTGATGCGCTCCGGCCGCCCGGGCCCGGTCCTGCTGGACCTGCCGATCGACGTGCAGATGGCCGAGATCGAATTCGATATCGACACCTATGAGCCCCTGCCCGTTGAGCAGCCCAGGGCCAGCCGGAAGCAGCTGGAAAAGGCACTGGACATGCTCACCGCAGGCGAGCGCCCGCTTATCGTGGCCGGCGGCGGCATCATCAATGCCGGAGCCTCGGCGCAGCTCGTGGAACTGGCCGAGCTGCTGGGCGTCCCCGTGATCCCCACCCTGATGGGCTGGGGCGCGATCCCGGATGACCACGAACTCATGGCCGGCATGGTGGGCCTGCAGACCAGCCACCGGTACGGCAACGAGAACTTCCTGCGCAGCGACTTCGTGATCGGCATCGGCAACCGCTGGGCCAACCGCCACACCGGCGGCCTGGACACCTACACCGCCGGCCGCAAGTTCGTGCACATCGACATCGAGCCGACCCAGATCGGCCGCGTGTTCTCCCCGGACTTCGGCATCGCCTCCGACGCCGGCGCCGCCCTGGATGGGCTGCTGGAGCTGGCCCGGGAACGCCGGGACGCCGGGTCCCTGCCGGACTACACCGCCTGGGTTGACGAATGTTCCGGGCGCAAAGCCACACTGCACCGCAAGACCCACTTCGACAACGTGCCGATCAAGCCTCAGCGCGTGTACGAGGAAATGAACAAAGCATTCGGCAAGGACACCACGTACGTGTCCACCATCGGACTGTCGCAGATCGCCGGCGCCCAGATGCTGCACGTGTTCGGCCCGCGCAAATGGATCAACGCCGGACAGGCAGGCCCGCTGGGCTGGACCGCCCCCGCCGCGCTGGGCGTGGTCCGGGGCAAGCCGGACCAGACCGTGGTTGCCCTCTCCGGTGACTACGACTTCCAGTTCATGATCGAGGAACTGGCCGTGGGCGCGCAATTCAACCTGCCGTACATCCACGTTGTGGTCAACAACTCCTACCTCGGCCTGATCCGCCAGTCCCAGCGTGGCTTCAACATGGAACAGAACGTGTCCCTGGCGTTCGAGAACATCAACTCCACGGATCTCTCTGCAACCGCAAGCGGCTACGGCGTGGACCACATTAAGGTGGCCGAGGGCATGGGCTGCAAGGCGATCCGGGTGGAAAACCCGGAGGACCTGCCTGCCGCGTTCGACAAGGCCAAGGCGCTCCTGGGCGAGTTCAGGGTTCCGGTGGTGGTGGAAGTCATCCTGGAGAAGATCACCAACATCTCCATGGGCACCGAAATCAACGCCGTCAACGAGTTCGAGGCCCTGGCCGAGACCGCCGAGGACGCCCCCACCGCCATTCTGGCCCTGCAGGCCTGAGATGCGCGTCGTCATAGCGCCGGACAAGTTCAAGGGATCGCTCTCGGCCCCGGACGTCGCCCGGCACCTCGAAGCAGGGCTGCAGCGGGCCTGCGGGGGCAATCTGGAGGTACTGCGGATTCCCGTGGCCGACGGCGGCGAGGGCACCCTCGATGCCGCCGTCGGCTCCGGCTTCACCCGCCGCAGCGCCGTCGTCAGCGGCCCCACCGGAGCGCCGATCCGGGCGGAGTTCGCGGTCCGCGGACGCGAGGCGGTCATTGAGATGGCCGCCGCGTCCGGCCTCGCCGTCCTGCCCGGCGGCGGGGGCGGCCGCCCTGATTCCGACTCCGCCAATGGCGCCAGCAGCAAGGGAACCGGCGAACTGATCCGGGCCGCTCTCGACGCCGGGTGCCGGCAGATCATCCTGGGCGTCGGCGGCAGCGCCAACACCGACGGCGGCGCCGGGGTCCTGCAGGGACTCGGTGCCAAGCTCCTCGACGCCGACGGCAACGAACTTCCGCCCGGCGGTGCGGCCCTGGCCCGGCTGGACTGGATCGACTTCTCCGGCTTCGATTCCCGCCTGGACGGCGCACGCTTCGTACTCGCCAGCGACGTCGACAACCCGTTGCTTGGTACCCAAGGCGCCGCTGCGATCTTCGGACCGCAGAAGGGCGCCACCCCCGAGGACGTAGCAGCCCTCGACGCCGCCCTGGCCCGCTTTGTGGACGTGCTCTGCGCTGAAATCGGGCCCCGCGCGCGGAAGGCTGCGGACGCTCCGGGTGCCGGGGCTGCCGGCGGTGTGGGCTACGCAGCCATCGCGGTGCTGGCCGCGACCCGCCGGCCCGGCATCGACGTCGTCCTCGAATTCACCGGGCTGGCCGAGCGGCTGGCCGGCGCGGATCTGGTGATCACCGGCGAAGGCAGCCTCGACGAACAGACCCTGCTGGGCAAGACTCCGGTGGGCGTTGCCCGGGCGGCGCGCCGCGCCAAGGTTCCGGTGGTCGCGGTGTGCGGCCGGTCCGTCCTGACTCCGGAGCAGATCAGCAGTTCCGGGTTCCTCGCAGTCCACGCTTTGACGGAGCTGGAAAGCAATGTAGACACATGTATAACCGACGCCGCGGCGCTGCTGGAGCGCCTCGGACGGCAACTCGGCGAGCAATTGGCCAACGTGGCGCACTCCGCGCAGGGCGCCCGCGCCCTGGACAGTGCTCCCGGAAAGGAGACCCTCAGTGTCTGAAGAAACCTACGACGTCGTCTTCCGCGGGCAGCGGGTGCTGACCACCGCCGGCATCGCCGCCCGGGAAGTCGGCATCCGCGGCGGCGTGATTGTCGCGATCGAGCCGTTGGGCAACGGCCTCTCCGGCCGTGAAGTCATTGAACTCGCCGACGACGAGACCCTCCTGCCGGGCCTCGTGGACACCCACGTGCACGTCAATGAGCCCGGCCGGACCGAGTGGGAGGGATTCGCGTCCGCCACCCGGGCGGCAGCGGCCGGCGGCGTCACCACCATCATTGACATGCCGTTGAACAGCATCCCGCCCACCACTACCGTGGAGGCCCTGAAACTCAAGCGGGAGGTGGCCGGGGACCAGGTGTTCGTGGACGTCGGCTTCTGGGGCGGAGCCGTCCCGGGCAACCAGAACGAACTGCGGCCGCTGCACGACGAGGGCGTTTTCGGCTTCAAATGCTTCCTGCTGCACTCCGGTGTGGACGAGTTCCCGCACTTGGAAGCGGACGAAATGGAACAGGACATGGCCGAGCTCAGGTCCTTCGACTCGCTCATGATCGTCCACGCGGAGGACTCCCACGCGATCGACCACGCGCCCCACCCCGGCGGCGACCACTACTCGACGTTCCTGGCATCCCGCCCGCGCGGGGCCGAGAACAAGGCCGTCGCCGAGGTCATCGAACGGGCCCGCTGGACCGGAGCCCGCGCCCACATCCTGCACCTTTCCTCCTCCGACGCGCTCCCCATGATCGCCACCGCCAAGCGCGACGGCGTTCGCCTCACCGTGGAAACGTGCCCGCACTACCTGACGCTGACGGCCGAGGAAATCCCGAACGGCGCCACAGCCTACAAGTGCTGCCCGCCGATCCGCGAAGCCTCCAACCGCGAACTGCTGTGGGCCGGCCTGCAGGACGGCACCATCGACTGCATCGTCTCGGACCACTCCCCGTCCACCCTGGACCTGAAGGACTTGGAAAACGGTGACTTCGCCGTGGCCTGGGGCGGCGTCTCCTCGCTGCAGTTGGGCCTGTCGCTGATCTGGACCGAGGCCCGGCACCGCGGCATCCCGCTCGAGCAGGTTCTCTCGTGGATGGCGGCAAAGCCGGCCCAACTCGCCGGCCTGGGCAATAAAGGCCAACTGGCGCCGGGATACGACGCCGACCTCGCCGTATTTGCCCCGGACGAGGCTTTCGTTGTGGATGTCTCCAAGCTCAAGCACAAGAACCCCATCACCCCGTATGACGGCAAGGCGCTTTCCGGCGTCGTCCGGCAGACCTACCTCCGCGGCACCCTGATCGACGGCCGGACCCCGACCGGCAAGCTGATCCGCCGCGGCGGCGTGTGAGCCAGGCGGCCGTGGCCGGCACCCCGCCCGCCATTCACGGACGGGCCCGGAATAACGGGCAGGCACGGCAGGCCGGCCTCACCGCGAAGGGACTGGCGGTCTGGGTCACGGTGCCGGACGACTCCGACGTTGACCCGGTGTGCCTGACCCGCGCGGCCGAACTCGTGCTCGGCCGCGCCCTCAGATGGGCCCCGGAGGCGGAAGTCCACTTTAGGCCCGCCGCCGGAGCCGCAACATCCGCCGTCGTCCGGTCCCCCGGAGACGACGGCACCCCGG
>NZ_KI914902.1:168692-170503 GCF_000520575.1 Arthrobacter sp. I3 | reverse complement strand
GGAGCCGCAACATCCGCCGTCGTCCGGTCCCCCGGAGACGACGGCACCCCGGCGGGAACAGCAGATCCCGCCGGGGACACCGGCGGCGCGGGCCTGGAGCCCGTCCCCGGCAGCATCAGCCGGCTCGCCGTCGACCTCGCGGCCGGAGACGCCAGGCTGGATGGAGAGCGGGTGCCCCTGACGGATCTGGAGTTCACGCTTCTGAGATGTCTCGTGCAGAACTGCTCCCGCACGGTAAGCCGGCAGGAGCTGCAGCTTTGCCTCGACGCGTTCGACACCCCGGGCGCGGCAACCCGGTCCATCGACGTGTACGTCGGCCGGTTGCGCCGGAAACTCAAGGGCTGCCGGCACGCCGTCGTCACCGTCCGCAGCGGCGGCTACCGCTTCGTCCCCGGTCCGCGGGCGACGGTCCGCGGACCAGCGGAATACAGCATCTAAGCTCCGCTGCCACAACCATCCCGACCCTCGATCGAAGGAACTGCATGCAATCCACCGTGACCACCAAGCTGCACGCCATCACTAAGCTGCACAGCGAAGATCCAGCACCCGGGTTCACGCTGCCAGATGCTGCGGGCCGCCGGATCTCCCTGGCCGATTATCGCGGCAAAAACGTCATCATCTACTTCTACCCCCGCGCAGCCACTCCCGGGTGCACCACCGAGGCTTGCGACTTCCGCGACAGCCTCGCTGCCCTCCACGGCGCAGGCTTCGAGGTCCTTGGCATCTCACCCGACGCCCGGGAGGCCCTGTCCGCCTTTGCCGCGGAACATGCGCTCACGTTCCCCCTGCTCGCGGACAAAGACCACGCTGTGGCCCTCGCGTACGGCGCCTGGGGCGAGAAGCTGATGGACGGCGAGGTCCGCGAAGGCACGGTCCGGTCCACCGTGGTTGTCGGTCCCGATGGCAACGTGGTCCTGGCGCAATACCACGTCAGTCCGCAGGGCCACGTGCGGGCGCTGCGGGAGGAGCTTGGTATCTAGGGGCTCGGACGCCATGCGGGCGGACCCGGACATGCGCGGGCTGGAAACGGCCTAGAAGAGGGCGTCCGCCACCGTCTGCGTCAGCTGATGGATCACTTCAGTGCGTTCCGGGACGTCGCTCAGGTCCTGGCCCTTGGTGTAGATCACGAGGGCGTATGCGGTGCCGTCCCGGGCGAGGATGCCGGCGTCGTGGAGTTCACCGCCCAGGAGCCCGTACTTGTGGAAGACCGTGATCCCGTCCGGCACTGCGGCGGGAATGAGTGTTTCGTAGTTGGTGTCCTGCATATAGGACAACAGCTCGGCGGTGTGGTCGGCGTTCAGGAGCGTCCCGGAGTAGAGGCGGGAGACGATGGTCGCCATTTCCGCCGGTGTCAGCGTGTTGGTTTCCGGGTCATAGTTCACACCCAGCGACGCCGCGTACTCTGTCAGTTCCTCGTGGCCCACTGCGTCCATGATCAGCGACCACGAGTCATTGTCGCTCTGCTGGATCATCTCCCGGAGCTGGAAGCCGGCGGTGTAGCTCCCCAACGGGTCATCGAGGCTGGCCGCCCCGGTTTCGACCAAGTGGTAGTAGGCAGCCGCGGCCAGGACTTTGGCTGTGCTCGCGGCCACGAATTTCTCCCGGACACCGTATTCGTGGACGTCCGCGGTACCGGCGCCCTGGGAGAGGCCGACCAGCGCCACGCCGATCTGGTACTGGCTGTTGGCAGCGAGAATGGCCTGGATGCGCGCGTCCAGGGCCGCGTCCACCGCGCTCGACGCTGGGCCGGATGCCTGGACCGCAGGATTGAGACTGGCTGACGGCGAAGCGCCAGCCTCAGCTGTCGTCGC
>NZ_KI914902.1:164388-168592 GCF_000520575.1 Arthrobacter sp. I3 | reverse complement strand
CCAGCCTCAGCTGTCGTCGCGGCAGACGGCGCGGCCGACGTCGTCGCGGCAGACGGCGCGGCCGACGTCGTCGTCGTCGTGGGGTTCGCCGCCGTCAAGCGGGCTTGCGCAAAGGAATAGATACCTGCGGCCAGGACGACCGCGAGCACTGCTGCACAGACCGCACCCATCAGGGCCCGTGGACGGACGGTCACTCGACGCGCCCGCGGCCGGAAGTGCGCCCGAATCCAAATCGTCGCTGCTGTGGATTTTGCTGTTCCATAATGACTTCAATCTAGCTACGGCAGCTATGCCGGAGCTATGAAAAAGCTGTTGGCCCCAAGCCTGCCAAAGCCGCCCCGGACGGGTCCTTGCCAGGCTCAGCCGGCGGAATACAGCCTGGGTCCACGATGTTGTGCATCACAGACCCATTGTCCCCTCCCCGAAGGATCATCATGAGCGCAAACATGACCGTCAAGCTTCAGCCCGGCACGCCGGCCCCGGATTTCACCCTGCCGGACGCCGAAGGCAAGCCGGTTGCCCTGGCCGATTACCGCGGCAAGAACGTCATTGTGTACTTCTACCCGCAGGCCGCGACCCCGGGCTGCACGACCGAGGCGTGCGATTTCCGAGACAACCTCGCGTCCCTGCAGGGCTCAGGCTACGAAGTCCTGGGCATCTCCCCCGACGCCCCCGAAGCCCTGGCCCACTTCACCGGCGACTTCGCGCTGACCTTTCCGCTCCTGGCCGACGAGGACCACGCTGTCGCCCTCGCCTACGGCGCGTGGGGCGAGAAGCTGGTCCACGGCGAGGTCACGGAGGGCATCGTCCGCTCAACCGTGGTGCTGGACCCCGAGGGCAAGGTCAAACTGGCGCAGTACCAGGTCAAGGCCCAGGGCCACGTGGCGTCGTTAAAGGAAGCGCTGGGCGTCTGACGCCGCACCGCCCCGCAGCGTCACAAACAGTCCGGGCCCGCCCGTCTGGCTAGACCTTGGTCCCCGCCACCACGGTGGCGGTGGACCGGAGCCGGATCGCGCCGTCGTGCTCGTAGCGGCCCAGCAGCGCGAACACATCCGAGCGGATCAGGGCCCGCGACTCCGCGTCCGCCTTGGCCAGGCCCATCGCCACGGTGGTCGCGATGTCGGTCATGAACTCCCAGTAGCTCTCCGGGGATTCGTGCACCAGGTCGGTGCTGACCTGGTGCTCGGCCACCTCGGCCAGCCCGGCCTCCTTGAACATGCGGGTCATGAAACCCGCTGGTGCGCAGCGGAACAGCCCGGGAGTCTCGGCGGGCGGAATGGGCAGTTCCCGGTGCCGGGCAATCGTGCCCAGGATCAGGCTGGCCCAGGGGTTTGCCGCCGCGCGCCCCCAGACGACGGCGCCCACCCGGGCGCCCGGCCTCGCGGTGCGCGCCATCTCTGCCATGGCCGCGGACATCACCGGGAAGAACATCAAACCGAAGTGGCTGTACACGGCGTCGAACGTGTTGTTGCGGAACGGCAGGGCGGCCGAATCGCACACTTGAAAGTCCAGGTTGCTCAGGCGCCGGGCCGATGCCTTCTCTTCTGCCACCCGGAGCATTCCGGCCGAAATGTCAGTCAGGACCACACGGCCCTCCGGCACCTGCGCGGCCACGTTGAGGCCGGGCTCCCCCGTGCCTGCCGCGACGTCCAGCACCTCTGAGTCGGGGCGGAGCCGGAGCTCCTGGCGGAGGGCGTCGCCGAACGGGGTCTGCCAGCCGAGCAGTTCCGCGTCCCATTTCTTCCAGCCCGCCGAGAACTCATCCCAGAGCAAGCGCTGCTCCTCACGAACACGGTCGGCTGAGGCTAACATGGCGGATCCTTAGCTCGTCTGTACCTAGCCCTAGTCTGCTCTGGGATGCGGTCCGCGGCAATGAGTCGAAGGGCAGTAGGCTTAACGGCATGTCTCCCCACGAAACCCCCGGCACAGCAGGCAACGACCCCCAGCGGGAACCGGCGCAGGGCAACGTTCAGGGCGGCGTTCCGGAGCGCCGCGAGGTCACCGTCCGCCGGGCCCCGAAATATGTTCCCTTCCTGATCCTGGGCGGGCTCCTGGGCGTGGCCGTCGCGGCCATCATCGCCTACGCCCTGCCAGGTGACCCGAGCTTCGACCGCTCCTCGGTCTTCGGCTTCTTCATGGTCCTCTGCGCGGCCGGCGGCGTCATCCTGGGTGCCGCGACCGCCCTGGTCCTGGACCGCCGGAGCGTCCGCCGCGCCGAGCACGCCGTCGTCGAATCCGCACCGGACGCCGACGACGACGGGGGCCGCGACGGGAACCTCCGCTGAAGGGCGTCAGGTCATAAACCGGCCGCCGGAAAAGTCTTAGCGCACATCGTGAGATAATCGACCAGTGGCACGCGGCGATGGAAAACTTTCTCATGATCTTCTCCCAGGCGAAAAAGGCCCTCAGGACGCATGCGGCGTCTTCGGGGTCTGGGCACCCGGTGAAGAAGTAGCAAAACTCACCTACTACGGGCTGTATGCACTGCAGCACCGCGGTCAGGAGTCGGCTGGCATAGCAACCAGCGACGGCAAGCGGATCAACGTCTACAAGGACATGGGCCTCGTTTCCCAGGTCTTCGACGAGACCACGCTGAACACCCTGACCGGGCACCTGGCCGTCGGCCACTGCCGCTATTCCACTACCGGTGCGAGCCACTGGGCCAACGCCCAGCCCACCCTGGGCGCGACGTCCACGGGCACCGTGGCCCTGGCCCACAACGGCAACCTGACCAACACGGCCGAGCTCAAGGCAATGATCGAGGACCGCAACGGCGGAAACCTCAGCGGCGAGATGAAGCAGGGCAACACCTCCGACACCGCCCTCGTGACCGCGCTCCTGGAGGGCGAAGAGGGCAAGTCCCTGGAGCAGACGGCCATGGAGCTGCTGCCCAAGATCAAGGGCGGCTTCTGCTTCGTCTTCATGGATGAGGGCACCCTCTACGCGGCCCGAGACACCTACGGGATCCGCCCGCTGTGCCTGGGCCGGCTTGAACGCGGCTGGGTGGTTGCCTCCGAGCAGTCCGCCCTCGCCACCGTCGGCGCCAGCTTCATCCGCGAAATCGAACCCGGCGAATTCATCGCGATCGACGAGGACGGCGTCCGCTCGCAGCGCTTCGCCGAGGCGACGCCGGCCGGCTGCGTTTTCGAATACGTCTACCTCGCCCGCCCGGACGCCTCCATTGCGGGCCGCTCGGTGTACGAATCCCGCGTCGAAATGGGCCGCCAACTGGCCCGCGAAAACACCCAGGAAGCGGACATCGTCATCCCCGTGCCGGAATCCGGCACGCCCGCGGCGGTCGGCTACGCCGAAGAGTCCGGCATCCCCTTCGCGCACGGCTTCGTCAAGAACTCCTACGTGGGCCGGACGTTCATCCAGCCCTCGCAGACGCTGCGACAGCTCGGCATCCGGCTCAAGCTCAACGCCCTCGAATCCGTGATCCGCGGCAAGCGTGTCGTGGTGGTGGACGACTCGATCGTCCGCGGCAACACCCAGCGCGCCATCGTGCGGATGCTCCGGGAGGCGGGCGCCGCAAGCGTCCACATCAAGATTTCCTCCCCGCCGGTCAAGTGGCCCTGCTTCTACGGCATCGACTTCGCCTCCCGGGCGGAACTGATCGCCAACGGCGCCACCATCGACGAGATCACCCAGGCCATCGGCGCCGACTCGCTCGCCTACATTTCCGAAGACGGCATGATCGACGCCACCCGCCAGCCGCGCGAGCGTCTCTGCACCGCCTGCTTCACCGGCAAGTACCCGATCGAGCTGCCCGGCGCGGACAAGCTCGGCAAGAACCTGCTCGAGCGCACCGACCTCGGCGGCCTCCCGCCCGCCACGGCTGCTTCCGGCGCGGCGCCCGCGGCCTCCGCAGCGTCCGACGCCGAACCCGGCACGTCGATCTCCGACGATCCGGCCGAGAAGGCCGGCGCCACCGGCTGCGATCCGGGGCCGGACTCCGAATTCGAAGAACTGCTCACCGATGCCGACCGCGTCACCACAGCCGACAAGAAAGAGCCAGTATGACTTCCGCCTCCCCGGCCGCTGACATGAACGCCGCCCAGAACGCCGGCATCACCTACGCCTCCGCCGGCGTCGACGTCGAAGCGGGAGACCGCGCCGTCGAACTCATGAAGGACGCCGTCAAGGCAACCCACAACGCCTCGGTGATCGGCGGCGTCGGCGGGTTCGCGGGCCTCTACGACGT
>NZ_KI914902.1:162270-164288 GCF_000520575.1 Arthrobacter sp. I3 | reverse complement strand
CTCTACGACGTTTCCCGGCTGCTGACCTACAGGCGCCCGCTGCTGGCCACCTCCACCGACGGCGTCGGCACCAAGGTGGCAATCGCACAGGCCATGGACATCCACGACACCATCGGCTACGACCTCGTCGGCATGGTGGTGGACGACATCGTCGTCGTGGGCGCAGAACCGCTGTACATGACCGACTACATCGCCTGCGGCAAGGTGGTCCCGGAGCGCATCGCCGACATCGTCCGTGGCATCGCGGCCGCCTGCTCGGTCGCCGGCACCGCCCTGGTGGGCGGCGAAACCGCCGAACATCCCGGCCTGCTCGGGGAACACGAGTACGACGTCGCCGGCGCCGCCACCGGCGTTGTCGAGGCCGACCAGCTGCTCGGCCCGGACCGTGTCCGCGCCGGCGACGTGGTGATCGGCATGGCCTCCTCCGGCCTGCACTCCAACGGGTACTCCCTGGTACGCCGCGTCATCAACCACGCCGGCTGGGCCCTGGACCGCCAGGTCTCCGAGCTCGGCCGCACCCTGGGCGAGGAGCTCCTCGAGCCCACCCGCGTCTACGCCGCGGACTGCCTGGACCTCGCCCGCACCTTCCCGGTGAACGGCTCCGCGGGCGGCAAGGCCGTCCACGGCTTCAGCCACGTGACCGGCGGCGGCCTCGCAGCCAACCTCGCCCGCGTCCTCCCGCAGGGCCTGCTGGCCACCGTCGACCGCTCCACCTGGGAGCTCCCGGCCATCTTCAAGCTGGTTTCCGAGCTCGGCAACGTCCCGCTGGCCGACCTCGAGCGCACCCTGAACCTGGGCGTGGGCATGGTCGCCATTGTTTCGCCGGAAGCTGCCGACGCCGCCGTGAACCGGCTCAACGACCGCGGCCTGCCGTCCTGGATCATGGGCACCGTCGAGCAGAACTCGGATGCGGTCCTCAAAACCGGCCCGGATTACGTCCAGGGCGCCAAGGGCGTCGACGGCGGCGCCGTCAGGCTGGTCAACGCCTACGCCTAAACGGGCCCGACCCATGTCGAGTGCTCCCCAGCTGCCGTTTTGAACGCTCAGAACGGCCGGTGGGGAGCACTCGATCCGTTTAAGCCGCGGCCCTAAACCTCCAGCAGGCTGAAGACGCCGCCCTGCGGATCTCTGAGGGTGGCGATGGTGCCGGCTTCCTCGATCTCATCCGGTTCGATCAGCACGACGCCGCCCGCGGCCACCGCAGCCTGCACCGCCACTGCGACGTTGGAGACGCCGAAGTAGACCTGCCAGCCCGGCTCGAGGGTGTCCTGCGCGTCGCCGGGAACCCGGGCGATGCCGGCCACCTCGGCGCCGCCCACCATCAGCGTGGTGTAGGTGCCGCCGTCGTCCTGGGGGTATTCGGTGACGTCGTGCCCGAAGAGCTGTTGGAAGAAGCCGACGGCTGCCTGCGGTTCCGGCGTGAGCAGTTCAGCCCAGGCCAAGGTGCCCGCCTCCTGGCTCCGGCCGGCTCCGATGTGGCTGCCGGCCTGCCAGGCCCCGGTGGTTCCGCCTCCGGGCGGGGCGAAGAAGACCATGACGCCGGTATCACCGACCTCCTCGGGGCCGAATTCAAGGTGCCCGGGGGAATGGGCCAGTTCGGCGGCCAGGTCCCGCGCGTCGTCGACCGCGAAATACACGTTCCACCGGCCCGGCTCGGCCGCGGCTTCCTGCCGGGGGTTCTGCGGCGCGAGCACGGTAACCAGGTCGTCGCCCAGGAAGGCTTTCGCGTAGCTGCGTCCGTCCGGAGTGGGCAGGTCTTCGTACCGCCAGCCGAAAACCTCCGCGTAAAAGGCCTTCGCCGTCTCCACGTCGGGGGTCTGGAGGTCCGTCCAGCAGAGCTCGCCCTCGGCGAATCCTTTGCGCATGGTCATGGCAGTCCTTCCGGGGCATCGGTGTGGCGTCCGGGAAAATCCGGCACGAACAACCTAGCCCGGCGCCCCGCCGGTGACAACTGCGCCGGCTCATCCGCGCTCATCCGCGGCGCAGCGCGGGCCAGCCGGCCGGCCCGGATACGGACG
>NZ_KI914902.1:155518-162170 GCF_000520575.1 Arthrobacter sp. I3 | reverse complement strand
TTACAGGTGTGGCCGGCGGCCCGAAAATCTTTGGCTGGCACCGCAGTGCCGGATGGATCCCCCGGAGAAAACTGCCGGGAGGAAGCGTCGACTAACCTATGCGACGGGAATCAACCTCGTCGTCGTCGTCTTCCACATCGTCCGCGTACTTATCCACATACGCTGAATAATCCGGTTCAACCGGGTCATCCGCGAAGTGGCTCGTGGCACGACTTCCCGGGCCCGTGAGCTCGCGCTGAAGGGCCGAATAGTCAGTGTTCGGGGAGTAGTACTTGATGTCCCGAGCCTGCTTGGTAGCTTTTGCCTTTTGACGGCCGCGCCCCATGGCGTGACCCCCTTTTGTACTTGGACCGGAGGTGGTCACCTTTTGGCGATCGGTGAGGCCCCGGAATGTTTGGTCAATTTGTCGTACACCTAGATTACATGCTTTCGGCGCCAACTGCTCGCCGGCCCGCCCCCTGTGGACAGTGTGGCGCCTCCCGCAACGGTGGCCGCAGCCGCTGGCGCATGCACGGTGCCGCGCATCTTCGATAGAGTTTCGTGATGTGCGCCCAGAAAAGGGCCGCTACGCCGGGCCTCCAGCCCCGGCAAAGACGCACGGAAGTGGTGAATTTCTCAGTGACCGAAGAGAATCCAAGGAACGACGCCGGGGCCATCCCGCCGCCGCCCTCGAGGCCGCCGACGTCCGCCCTGCCCGTCATTACAGCCGACCGTGCGCGGCCCACGAATCCTGCGGCGGCACCCGCAGCGGCGAAACCCGCGCGCCCGGCCCTTGCCGGCACCGCGTTCGCCGGCGCCAGGAAAGCGCTCTCACGCACCAAGAAGGCTCTCTCACGGCGGGCACGCCCCCTGGTCCGCCGGATCCGCCGGCAGGGGCCAAAGCGGCTCGGCGTGGCCGCGGCCGTCCTCGTGGTGCTTGCGCTTCTGGTCTGGTGGGCTGTGGCCGCATTTGCCGGCAGCGGCCAGGCCTCCGCGGAAAACGACAGCCCGGCCCCCGCCGCTTCGTCGGCGTCCGCACCCGCCAGCCGCGGGGCGTTGCCGCTGGAGGGCGTCAGCCCCTTGGACTTCCAGCTGCGGGACTGCTTCAAGGACTTCGACCCGGATGCGCAACAGTCCACCGTCGTGGATTGCGCCACCGGCCACTCGGCGCAGCTGGTCGCCGTGGAAAAATACGGGCCAGATGACTCGTACCCCGGCCGGGACCAGCTCAAGCAGAAGGCACGCGATGTCTGCAAGGCGGCTCCGCTCACGGCAAAGGCCGGCGACTACGACCTGAGCTACAAGCTGGCTTACCCGAGCCCGCGCAGCTGGGAGATGGGCGACCGGCGGGTCGACTGCTACGCCGCGACGAACGGCGGAAACGTCATCAAGGAGTCCCTGCTTCCCTAGGCTTGCCCGGCGGCGCCTACTCCTTGCGCCGGACCGAGAGCCCGGTGCCCGTGGCCGCGCCGCCGCTGGTCAGCTCCCTGTCCCCCAGCCCGCCCATGGTGAGTTCCATCAGGTCCGGCGCGGTGTCCACCAGGACGGTGTCGCCGTCGGCGATCTCGCCGGCCAGGATGGCCTTTGCCAGCCGGTCGCCGATCTCGCGCTGCACCAGGCGGCGCAGCGGCCGCGCGCCGTACGCGGGATCGAAGCCGGATACGGCCAGCCAGGCGCGGGCACCCTCGGTAACTTCGAGGTTCAACCGGCGGCCCTTGAGCCGCTCGCCCAGCTCCTTGACCTGCAGTTCCACGATCCGGGAGAGCTCCTCCACGCTCAGCGGATCGAACAGCACCACTTCATCGAGCCGGTTGAGGAACTCCGGCTTGAAGGAAGCGTTGACCGTGGCCATGACGGCGTTCTTCTTGGCCGCGGCGTCGAGGTTGGGGTCCACGAGGAACTGGCTGCCCAGGTTCGAGGTGAGCACCAGGATCACGTTGCGGAAGTCCACGGTGCGGCCCTGCCCGTCGGTGAGCCTGCCGTCGTCGAGCACCTGCAGGAGGATGTCGAAGACCTCCGGGTGGGCCTTTTCCACTTCGTCGAGCAGCAGCACGGAGTACGGGCGCCGCCGCACGGCCTCGGTAAGCTGGCCGCCCTCCTCGTAGCCGACGTACCCGGGAGGCGCCCCGACGAGCCGGGCCACGGAGTGCTTCTCCGAATATTCGGACATGTCGATCCGCACCATCGCGCGCTCGTCGTCGAAGAGGAAGTCCGCGAGGGACTTGGCGAGTTCGGTCTTGCCGACGCCGGTGGGGCCGAGGAACAGGAACGAGCCGGTGGGCCGGTTGGGGTCGCTGATCCCGGCGCGGGCGCGGCGCACGGCGTCGGAGACCGCGGCGACGGCCTGCTTCTGGCCGATCAGCCGCTCGCCCAGCACGTGCTCCATGTTCAGCAGCTTCTGGCTCTCGCCCTGGAGCATGCGCCCCGCGGGGATGCCGGTCCACGCCGAAATCACCTCGGCGATGTCGGCGGCGGTGACCTGGTCGGCCACCATCTGCCCGGACTTGTCCGGCACGGCCGCTTCGGCCTCGGCGGCGGCGTTCAGTTCCCGTTCCAGGGCGGGGATCTCGCCGTAGAGGATCCTGGATGCGGTCTCCAGGTCCCCCTCGCGCTGGGCCTTGTCCGCGGCGGAGCGGAGCTCGTCAAGCTTGGCCCGCAGGTCGCCCACCCGGTTCAGGCCCGCCTTCTCGGCCTCCCACCGGGCGTTCAGGCCCGCGAGTTCCTCTTTCTTGTCCGCCATGTCCGCCCGCAGGGCCGCGAGCCGTTCCACCGAGGCGGGATCGGTCTCGCCGGCCAGGGCCAGTTCCTCCATGGTCAGGCGGTCTACCTGGCGGCGCAGCTGGTCGATCTCCTCCGGGGCCGAATCGATTTCCATGCGCAGCCGGGACGCGGCCTCGTCCACGAGGTCGATCGCCTTGTCCGGCAGCTGCCGGCCGGAGATGTACCGGTTGGAGAGCGTCGCGGCCGCTACGAGGGCGGAGTCGGAGATGGAGACCTTGTGGTGGGCCTCGTAGCGTTCCTTGAGGCCGCGCAGAATGCCGATGGTGTCCTCCACGCTGGGCTCGCCCACGTAGACCTGCTGGAACCGGCGCTCCAAGGCGGGGTCCTTTTCGATGTTCTCGCGGTACTCGTCCAGCGTGGTCGCACCGATGAGGCGCAACTCGCCGCGGGCCAGCATGGGCTTGAGCATGTTGCCGGCATCCATGGAGCTGTCCCCGGTGGCGCCGGCACCCACCACCGTGTGGAGCTCGTCAATGAACGTGACGATCTGCCCCTCAGAGTTCTTGATCTCTTCCAGGACAGCCTTGAGCCGCTCCTCGAATTCGCCGCGGTATTTCGCCCCGGCCACCATCGAGGCGAGGTCCAGGGCGATCAGCGTCTTGCCGCGCAGGCTTTCGGGCACGTCGCCTTCCACGATCCGCTGGGCGAGACCCTCGACGACGGCGGTCTTGCCGACGCCGGGCTCGCCGATGATGACGGGGTTGTTCTTGGTGCGGCGGCTCAGGACCTGGATGATCCGCCGGATCTCGGCATCGCGGCCAATCACAGGGTCCAGCTTGCCCGAGCGGGCGACCGCCGTGAGGTCCGTGCCGTACTTCTCCAGCGCCTGGAACGAGTTTTCCGGGTCCGCGTTGTCCACTTTGCGGTCGCCGCGGACGCCCGGGAGGGCGGCCAGCAGCGCCTCGTGGGAGGCGCCGGCCTGGCGCAGGAGCTTCCCGGCGCCGTCGGTCCCGGCGGCAAGGCCCAGCAGCAGGTGTTCGGTGGAAACATAGGCGTCCCCGAGCCGCTCGGCCTCGTTCTGGGCATTCTTGATCGCCTGCAGCCCTGCCCGGGACAACTGCGCCTGCTGCACGCTGCTCCCGGAGGTCGACGGAAGGGCCTTGATGGCGGTGCTCGCCTGGACGCTGACGGCGTCCGGGTCGGCGCCGGTGGCGCGGAGCAGCGCGACGGCGACGCCCTCCCGCTGGTCCATGAGGGCCTTGAGCAAGTGAGCGGGCTCGAGCTGCGGGTTGCCCGCGGTCGAGGCGTTCATGGCGGCCGCAGCGAGGGCCTCCTGGCTCTTGGTGGTGAATTTGGCGTCCAACGAGGGCTCCTTCCGGAATGGTCCTGATATCAAAGTTGAGTCTACATCGCTCAACTTTGAAATGAGGGAGGCTGGCTCCATGTTTGCCGACAGCGAAACGCCTGTCTAGGGCCGGCCACCCGGACGCCCGGACGCCCCCTGCCGCGGGACATGCCCACCCCTGCGCCCGAAGAGTGGACTTAGCGCCACTATGCCCAGCGCCCGGGCCCACGGCTGGACATGTCCCCCCGGCTCGGGCACCAACAATGAGCATGTCCCCCCGGCCCGGGCATCAACAATGAGCATGCCCCTCGGGCCGGGCGTGAACAATGAGCATGCCCGGCGGCCGTCAGCCTGCGCGGCTCGCGTGAATGACTTAACGTTGCTTAACGATCGGCGGGCTCCTTACTGTAACTGGGGTCACAGCAAAACGAACCGACGCGAAGGAGGGCCGGACATGCACGAACACGCCATAAGCACCACCGTCGACGGCCCCGTACCGCCGGTTTCGGCCGCTGCCGTGGCCCGCGCCGCAGGGGTTTCCTCGGCCGCGGTTTCCTACGTCCTCAACGGCAAGGGCGGCGTCTCGCCCGAGACCCGGCGCCACATCATCCACGTGGCAAACGAGCTCGGCTTCAGGCCCCGTAAGCCGTCGCAGTCAACCGACCCGCAGCGGACCCGGGTCATCGGGCTGATCCTGCCGAACATCATCAATCCGATGTTTCCGCGCTGGGCGCAGGGCGTCATCACGGCCGCGGCGGAGTCCGGCTACGAAGTGTTCGTCGCCACCACCCAGGACGATCCGGAGGTGCTCGCCCAGGTGACCTCGACGCTCGCGCACCGCAACGTCGATGGCATCATCCTGGCCGCCTCGCTCCGGGACGACGCCACCGCGCTCCGCACGCTGAGGGCGGCCCGCATCCCCTACGTGTGCCTGTCCCGCCGGGCGGACTTCCTCGACTCGGATTTCGTCGGGATCGACGACGACGCCGCAGCCACCACGCTGATGCAGCACATGCTCAGCCACGGCTTCACCGAAATCGCCACCGTGATCGGCCCCCGGTTCTCAACGGCCTCCCTGGCCCGCGAACAGGCGTTTGTCCGCACAGCCGCCGCGGCGGGTATCACGATCAGCGGCGACCGGAAGATCAGCACCAGGGTCAACAACGAGGGCGGCAGGCTGGCGGCGGAGCGGCTCTTCTCGGCCGGAACGCCGCCTCAGGCCGTGGTGTGCGGCAGCGACGAGCTTGCCATCGGCGTCATGGAATACGCCTTGTCGCGCGGCCTTCGCATCCCGGACGACGTCGCCGTCGCCGGCTGTGACGGGCTTCCGCACAGCCGCTCCGGCCTGATCAACCTGACCAGCATTGTCCAACCGCAGCAGGAAATGGCCAACGAGGCGTTCGCCATGCTGCTCAAACGCATCGATTCCCCGTCCGCCACCTACACCTCGAAAGTGTGCCGGCACCGCCTGCACGTCGGGCGGACGTGCGGCTGCACGCCCCCTGACAGCTGAGGCCGCGCCATACGCGGGGCAGCCCGTCCGCGGCCAGCCCCACCCAATCCCGCGACCCTGACGAACCACGCGCCGCGCGCACTGCCGCGGCCGCCTACCTCCCGTTTGCCCTTTCCGCATGCCCTCCCTGACCACCTATCCCGCCAACGAGCCAAGGACCCCGACCCATGTCAGTTGTATCCGCAACAAAGAAGATGCGCACACCACAGGAAATCAACGGCGTGATCTTACGCCGCGTCATGCCGCTGCTGATCGGCGCCTACATCATGGCCTTCCTGGACCGCACCAACATCGGTATGGCCAAGGACCGGCTGGAGATCGACCTCGGCATCTCGGCCACCGCGTACGGCATCGGCGCCGGGCTCTTCTTCCTGACCTACGCCCTGTCCGAAATCCCCTCCAACCTGATCATGCACAAGGTCGGCGCCCGGTTCTGGATCATGCGGATCATGATCACCTGGGGCATCATCTCCGCCGGCATGGCCTTCGTCCAGGGCGAATGGTCCTTCTACATCATGCGGATGCTGCTCGGCGTGGCCGAGGCCGGACTCTTCCCGGGCGTCATGTACTTCCTGACGCAGTGGTTCGTGGTCAAGGACCGCGCCAAGGCCAACGGCATGTTCCTGCTCGGCGTCTCCATCGCCAACATTGTCGGGGCGCCGCTGGGCGGGCTGCTGCTGACCTTTGACGGGCTCGGCGGCCTGCACGGCTGGCAGTGGATGTTCCTCGTCGAAGGACTCCCGGCCTGCGTCCTCGCCTACGTCGTCTGGAAGAAGCTCCCGGACCGCCCCAGCATGGCAACGTTCCTCACCGCCGAGGAATCCGCCGATCTCGAGGCCCGCATCGCCGCCGAGGAGACCGCCGGCGCCGCGGCCTCCGGCAACCACCTGCTCCGCGATGTCCTGAAGGACAAGCAGATCCTCCTCGTCGTCGGCGTCTACTTCACCCACCAGATCGCCGTCTACGCCCTGTCCTACTTCCTGCCCTCCATCATCGGCACGTACGGCAAGCTCAGCCCGCTGCAGATCGGCCTGCTGACGGCCATCCCGTGGATCTTCTCCGCGGCGGGCGCCCTGCTGGTCCCCCGCTTGCGG
>NZ_KI914902.1:152945-155418 GCF_000520575.1 Arthrobacter sp. I3 | reverse complement strand
GGCATGATCGGCTTCTGCCTCGCCGCCTTCAATTTCTTCGCCCTGCAGCCGATCCTCTTCACCTACCCGGCCACCCGCCTCAGCGGCGCCGCCCTCGCCGGCGGCATCGCCTTCGTCAACACCATCGGCCTCTGCGGCGGCTTCCTGGGCCCCTACGTCATGGGCTTCATGCAGGACGCCACCGGCTCCAAGCTCTCCGGCCTGTGGTTCATCGTGGGCATGTGCGTCATCGGCGCGTTGCTGTCCCTGCTGCTCAAGCGCGGCACGGAGAAGCCCGCGGTTGTTCCGGCCGCCCACTGACGCTGCTCCCACCGCCCGTTCCGGACGCGCCCCGCCGCGCGTTCGGAGCGGGTCCGCAAGCCATCTCACTGCAAGGACTACTCATGGATTTCACCGCCAAGCGCATTCTCGTCACCGCCGGAGCCAACGGCATCGGCCTGGCCATCGCCAGCAAGTTCCGGGAACTCGGCGCCACCGTCTTCGTCACCGACATCGACCCCGACGCCGTCGACAAGGCCCGCGTCAACGGGCTCCTCGCCGCGGTCAGCGACGTCTCGGACGAGGGCCAGGTCCGCGAACTCATGGACACCGTCCGGGTCGAAATGGGCGGCCTCGACGTCCTCGTCAACAACGCCGGCATCGCCGGGCCCACCGGGCCCCTGGAATCCCTCGACGCCGCGGCGTGGAAGGCAACCTTCGACGTCAACATCCATGGTCAGTTCTTCTGCATCAAGCATGCCCTGCCCCTGCTGCGCGAGGGCAGCGGCGCCTCTATCGTGAACCTGTCCTCGGCCGCCGGGCGGCTGGGCATGGCCGGCCGCAGCGCCTATTCGGCGTCGAAGTGGGCCGTCGTCGGGCTGACCAAAACCCTCGCGATCGAACTTGGCCCGGACGGCATCCGTGTCAACGCCATCTGCCCCGGCGCCGTCAACGGCCCACGCATTGACTCCGTCATCGCCGCCAAGGCCCGGATGCTCGAGCTGCCGGCGGACGAGGTCTCCGCGCTGTACCACAACCAGTCCTCGCTGGGCCGGCTGATCGAGGCCGAGGACATCGCCAACATGGCCGCCTTCGTGGCCAGCGACATGGCCCGCAACGTCAACGGCCAGGCTCTCGCCGTGGACGGCAACACCGAAAAGCTCTACTGACCTGAACTGCCTGGGGAGCCGGTCCGCCCCAGGCCGCCGCCCGCCCCGCACCCACATTGCCCCGCCCTGCCCACCAAGGAGACATTCCCATGGCTGCTGCCCGCAAGGTCATCATCACCAGCGCCGTCACCGGCGCCATCCACACCCCGTCCATGTCCCCGCACCTGCCCGTCTCCCCCGACGAGATCGCCGACGCCGCGATCGGCGCCGCCGAGGCAGGCGCCGCGATCGTGCACATGCACGCCCGCGACCCCAGGGACGGCCGCCCCTCCCAGGACCCCGAGCACTTCGCCCCGATCCTGGACAAGCTCAAGCGCAACACCGACGCCGTCATCAACATCACCACGGGCGGCTCGCCGCACATGAGCGTCGAGGAACGGATGCAGCCGGCGGCGCTGTTCAAGCCGGAGCTTGCCTCCCTCAACATGGGCTCGATGAACTTCGGGCTGTACCCGATGCTGGACCGCTTCACCGAGTTCGGCCACGACTGGGAGCGCGAAGGGCTCGAAAAGAGCCGCGACCTCGTCTTCAAGAACACCTTCCAGGACATCGAGACCATCCTGGGCATCGGCAACCAGAACGGCACCCGCTTCGAGTTCGAGTGCTACGACATCTCGCACTTGAACAACCTCGCGCACTTCCACGGCCGCGGGCTGGCCAGGGGCCCGCTGTTCGTCCAGTCGGTCTTCGGCCTGCTCGGCGGCATCGGCGCGCACCCCGAGGACCTCATGCACATGCGCCGCACGGCGGACCGCCTGCTCGGCGAGGACTACGAGTGGTCCATCCTGGGCGCCGGCAGGAACCAGATGCCGCTCGCCACGATCGGCGCCGCCATGGGCTCCCACGTCCGGGTGGGCCTGGAGGATTCCCTGTGGATCGGTCCCGGCCAGCTCGCCGCGTCCAACGCCGAACAGGTCACCCGGATCCGCACCATCCTGGAAGCCCTCAACTTTGAGGTCGCCACCCCCGACGAGGCGCGGCAGATGCTGCAGCTCAAGGGCCGGGAAAACGTAGGGTTCTGAGCCGATGAGCATCCTGGTGGCCCCGGACAGTTTCAAGGGCACCTTCACGGCGGCCGAGGTGGCCGGGCACATCGCGGCCGGCATCCGCTCGGCCGGCGCGGCGGCCCGCGAGCTGCCCGTGGCCGACGGCGGCGAGGGCACCACCGAGGCCCTCGCCCGCGGTCTGGACGCCCGGCCCGTCCTTGTCACCACGGTCGGGCCGTGGGGCGAACCCGTCGAGGCGGCGGTCGGGCTCACCGCCGACGGGACCGCCGTCGTCGAACTGGCTGTCGCGAGCGGCCTCAACCTGCCGTCGGCTGGCGG